>JBBROR010000046.1:0-16055 GCA_038229175.1 Acetobacterales bacterium
CCCGGCATCCTCCACATCGCCCACCTTAACCTGCAGCAAGGTCCGCACCGCCGGATCCAGCGTGGTGTTCCAAAGCTGGTCGGCATTCATTTCGCCCAACCCTTTGAACCGCTGAATGGCCAGCCCGCGCCGTCCCTGCGCCAGAATCCGATCGAACGCGGTCGCAGGCCCCGCCACAGTCACCTCGTTCGCCCCGAGCTTGATCTGCGCCGGCGCCCCGAACCGGGCCTGCAGCCCCTCCGTACGCTCAGCCAACCAGCGTGCTTCGGCAGACCGCAAGGTCGCAGCGTCCAGCACATGCCGCTCCGCCACGCCACGCACCCGCCGCGCCACCACAAGCCCGCCATGACTGTCCGACGATACCTGCCAGCCGCGCTCCGCCGGCAGCGAGATGTCGTTCATGCGCTGCGCCAGATCCGGCCAGGTCGCGGTCGCGCGAGCCGGATCGGCCTGCAGCGCACCGGCAATGGCGGCCTGCTCCAGCAGAGACAACGGCGCTGTCGCAGACAACCTGCGCAAACGGTTCGCCGCCTCCCGCAGCCAGATCGCCTCGCCGTCCAACTCCTCGGATTGGAACACCCGGCCATCGGCATAGGTGAGGCGCGCCTCACCCAACGCCTTGTCGAGCAAATACCGCTCAAGCGCCGCATCGTCCTTCAGATACCGCTCCTCACCGCCACGTGTCGCCCGATAGAGCGGCGGCTGCGCAATGTAGAGATGCCCACGCTCGAACAATTGCGGCATCTGGCGGAAGAAGAACGTCAGAAGAAGCGTGCGGATATGCGACCCGTCCACGTCCGCGTCCGTCATGATCACAATGCGGTGGTAGCGCAGCTTGGTCACGTCGAACCCGCCATCCGCGGGCTCGCCGCGGCCGATACCGGTGCCCAACGCCGTGATCAGCGTGCCCACCTCGGCGCTGCCCAGCATGCGGTCGAACCGCGCCCGCTCCACATTTAAAATCTTGCCCTTCAGCGGCAAAATCGCCTGGAACTTCCGATCGCGCCCCTGCTTGGCAGACCCGCCGGCGCTGTCACCCTCGACGATGAAGATTTCGCACTTGGCGGGGTCGCGCTCCTGGCAATCGGCCAATTTGCCGGGCAGGGTGGACACATCCAGCACGCCCTTCCGACGTGTCAAATCCCGCGCCTTCCGCGCTGCCTCGCGGGCGGACGCCGCATCCATCACCTTCTGAATGATGGCCTTCGCCTCACGCGGATGCGTCTCCAACCAATGGGAAATGATATCGACGGCCGCGGCATACACCACCGGCTGCACCTCGGACGACACTAGCTTGTCCTTGGTCTGTGATGAGAATTTTGGATCTGGCACCTTGACCGACAATACCGCCGTCATGCCCTCGCGCATGTCTTCGCCCACCAGAGCAAGACTGTCCTTCTTGCCCATCCCATCGGCATATTTCGACATCACCCGCGTCAGCGCCTGCCGGAACCCGGCCAGATGTGCGCCACCGTCGCGTTGCGGAATGTTGTTGGTGAAGCACAACATCGTCTCATGAAAACTGTCGTTCCAGGACAACGCGAACTCAACGCGAATGCCGGCCTGGTCCTCAGGCGTCACAACCGAGATCGGCGGCGTGAACAGCGCCGCCTTGCCGCGATCCAGCCACTCCACGAAGGCCACGAGGCCGCCATCGTATTTGAACAGCACCTCCACTGCCGGCACATGCCGCTCGTCACGCAAGGTGATGCCCATGCCGGAATTCAAAAAAGCCAGTTCCCGCAACCGACGTTCCAAAATAGCGAAATCAAACTCAACTTTCGTGAACGTGCCGGTGGACGGCTTGAAGATCACCTCCGTGCCGTTGCCACGCGCACACGGCCCCACAATCGCCAGCGGCGCCACGCTGTCGCCATGCTCGAACCGAATGAAATGCTCGATGCCGGCACGGAAGATGCGCACCTCCATCCACTCGGACAGCGCGTTTACCACCGCAGCCCCCACGCCATGCAGGCCGCCAGATACTTTGTATGAGTTCTGATTGAACTTGCCGCCGGCATGCAGCCGCGTCAGCACAACTTCCGCCGCCGAAATGCCTTCCTCGGAATGGATATCGGTGGGAATGCCGCGCCCATCGTCGCGCACCGTGACCGATCCGTCGCCATTCAGCGTCAGTTCCACCGCCGAGGCGAAACCCGCCTGCACCTCGTCCACCGCGTTGTCGATGATTTCGAAGGCCATGTGATGCAGGCCTGAGCCGTCATCCGTGTCGCCGATATACATGCCCGGGCGCTTGCGCACCGCATCCAGTCCACGCAGCACTGAAATGGACGAAGCATCGTAATCGCTCCCGTTCTGCGGATCAGAATCAGGGATCGGCGCGGCTGTGTCACTCATGCCGAGTGGGTGCTCCTGGGTCGGTACGGGACGTGCAATTCATTCGGAAGGGAATGTGCAGTTTATGAAGTGTTGCTTACAGCAGATCCGCAAATTTTGCCACCTTTGCCGGGCCAAATCAGGGGTAATGCGGGTCCGCGTGCAGCGCATTCGCACCCGTTTGCCAAAACGACGCGCGGCCCCGCAAGGGTTCGAAGGTCGCAGCGTCCGTTCCGGTCAGGAACACCTGCGCCGGCAACTCCAACAAGGCGTCGAACAGGTCTTCACGCCGCTGCGGATCCAGATGCGTCGCCGGCTCGTCCAACAGCAGCAGCGGCGCGAAACCCCGCGCGCCGGCCAGCAACGCCGCATGGCCCAGGATCACCCCAATGAGCAAAGCCTTCTGCTGCCCGGTGCTGGCCTGCGCCGCCGCCTGCCCCGTGGCCAACTCGTGCAACGCCATATCGCACCGATGCGCGCCGAGGGCAGCCGACCCCGCCGCCGCATCACGCCCGCGTGACGCCGCCAGATCCTCCCGCAGCCGATCCTCCACCGCCAGCGCCGGCTCCTGTGCCAGCAGATCCGCGATGGGCGACATCAGGCTGAGCTGTGCTGCCGGAAAACGCCCGCCAATCCCCGAGGCAAGCGCGTCGTTGAGTTGGGCTACCAAAGCAGCGCGTGCGGCCATCACGGCCACCGCATGCCGTGCCATCGCGTCCTCCAGCCCGGCCAGCCACGCAGGCTCCCGGCGCCCCTCCGCCAACAACCGGTTGCGCCCGGACATCGCGGTGTCGTGCGCTGCCACCTCGCGCGCATGCGACGGCTCGATGGCATAGACGAGACGATCCAAAAATCGCCGCCGCCCCGACAACCCCTCCTGAAACAGCCGATCCATCTGCGGCGTCAGCCACACCGCGGCAACCCGCGCCGACACTTCCGCCTGGTTGCGCGGTGCCACGCCATCCAGCCGAAACACCCGCCGCTCCGGTGCCTCGGCAGTGGTGCCTGTCCCAATCTCCACAGGACCATCAGGCGTGTCGAACCGCCCATGTGCGCCCCACGCGCCCGTGGCCGATGTCGCCACCTCGGCAATCCGTGCCCCACGGAGCCCCCGACCGGGCACAAGAAAAGAGACCGACTCCAAAAGATTGGTCTTGCCGCTGCCATTGGCACCGGAGATCACAACCATCCTGCTGCCCGGCAGCCAGGTCAGCGAAGGGTAGTTCCGATACCGCCCCAACGTCAGCCGTGTCAGCCGCAACCCCGCTTGGTGGGCAGGCGCGCCGCCACCCACCATCTCACCTCAGGTCCAGTTCAGACACGCATCGGCATCAGCACATAAAGTGCCGAGCTGTCGGCACTGTCCTGCACCACCGTCGGCGCCGACCCGTCGCTGAACCGGAACTCCACCTGGGTGGCAATCTGCGCCGTGATGTCGTTCAGATACCGCGCCTGGAACCCAATCTCCAGCGGCCCGGCCGAATACGTCACCCGGTCGCCGTCCAGTTCCTCGCTCGCCGTGCCCTGCTCGGGGGAGGCCGCCGAAATCACCAGCAGATCCTTCGCCAGCGACATCTTCACCGGCCGCGACCGCTCAGACGAAATCGCCGAAACACGCGCCACGGCCGCTTCGAAATCCTTGCACCCAACCCGCAGCACCTTGTCGTTGTCGCGCGGGATCACTCGGTCGTATTCGGGGAATGTGCCATCGATCAGCTTGCTGGTCAGCGTGATGCTGGCCACGGTGAACTGGATGCGGGTGTCTGACATCGCGATCTCCACCGGCCCGGTCGCCTCGTCCAGTAGTTTCCGCAGTTCGCCCACCGTCTTGCGTGGAATGATCACGCCGGGAATGCCCGCGGCCCCTTCCGGAAGGGCGATCTGCACGCGCGCCAGGCGATGCCCATCGGTGGCGACAGCGCGCAGCACCTTCTGGCCGTCGCTTTCGGTGGCGTGGAAATAGATGCCGTTGAGGTAGTAGCGCGTCTCCTCGGTGGAGATGGCAAACCGCGTCCGATCGATCAGCCCGCGCAGATCCGATGCTTCGATCGCGAACTTGTGCGGCAGGGTGCCAGCCGTCATGGACGGAAAATCGTCGATCGGCAGCACCACAAGGCTCGTGGCATACCGGCCGGCGCGCAATGCCAACTGCGCCTCGCCGCCGGGATGATCGAATTCCACCTCGGCCCCCTCCGGCAGCCGGCGCACGATTTCGTACAATGTGGCGGCCGGCGCCGTGCAGGCACCATTGCGGATGGACGTGGCGGCCACGTCCTCCACCACTGCGATCTCCATGTCGGTGGCCGTCAGGGTCAGCTTGATGTCGCGCACCGCGATCATCACGTTGGCCAGAATGGGGATGGTGTTGCGCTTCTCGACAACGCTCTGGACATGCGCCAAAGCCTTGAGCAGCACCGCACGGTCGGCCTTGAATTTCATCACTCTATCCTTTGGGGCCGTGTCACGGGGCGGACATCACGAATCGGGTTTTCCACCATAGCGAAAACCGCGGGTAAGGCCAGGGTGGCCCAGCCTTCAGGATTCCAGCATCCGCCGCAGCAGATCCACATCCTCGCCAAAGGCGGAATCAAGCCCCATCAGCTCACTGACGCGCGAGCACGCGTGCATCACGGTGGTATGGTCACGGTTGCCGAACTTTCGCCCAATCTCGGGCAGCGATCGGCTGGTGAGCTGCTTGGCCAGATACATCGCCACCTGCCGTGGCCGCGCCACCGCACGGGCGCGCCGTGCCGAAGACATGTCTGTCAGGCGAATGTTATAGTGCTCGGCCACCCGCCGTTGGATTTCCTCGATCGTCACCCGCCGGTCATGCGCCTTGAGGATGTCGTGCAGCACTTCCTGCGTGGCATCCAAGGTCACGTTGCGGCCGAACAGGTTGGCATGCGCGATCAGCCGGTTCAGCGCGCCTTCCAGCTCACGGATATTGGACGTGATCTTGTGGCTGAGGAACTCCATCACCTTGTGCGGCACCGGCACGCCGGCCCGCGTGGCCTTCGCCTCCAGGATCGACATGCGCAACTCGAACGTTGTGGCGTGCAGGTCGGCCACCATGCCACAGCCCAACCGCGTCCGCACGCGATCCTCCAGGCCCGAAAGATCTGAAGGCGACTTGTCCGACGACACCACGATCTGCTTGCCGGCATCCACCAACGCGTTGAACGTGTGGAAGAACTCTTCCTGCGTCGCGTCCTTGCCGATCAGGAACTGCAGATCGTCCACCATCAGCACATCAACGCTGCGCAACTCCTCCTTGAACTCCATCGTGGATTTCGAGCGGATGGCCGCAATGAACCGATACATGAATTTCTCGGCGGACATATAGGCAACCGAAACCGGCCGGCGCCGGTCGTCGCTGCCATCGGCGCTGGGCGCCGGATGTGTCAGCTCCCAGGCGATGGCGTGCATCAGGTGCGTTTTGCCCAGGCCCACGCCGCCATACAGAAACAGCGGATTGAATCCCTGGCTTGCAGGCTTCTCCGCCACGCGCCGCGCACAGGCATAGGCGAACTCGTTGGGCTTGCCCACGATGAAGCTGTCGAACGTGAAACGCTGGTCAAGGGGCGCGTCGTTACGCTCTTCGGTGCGCGGGGCAGGGCGATCGTCGCTCCGCAACGCCGCAGGCATGGACGCTATCGGCGGGTCCAACTCATGCGAAACCGCCTGAACCGGCGCGCGCACCGCATGTGCCACCGGCTCAGGGATCAGGCCCATCTGCACGCCAGGCCCCACGCGAATTTCCACGCGGCGCACGCAACGGTTTTCGGCCAGCCAAAGCGTGGTCAGGCGATCGCCATAATGCGTACGCACCCAATCGCGCAGAAAACGGGTCGGCAGGCGCACGGTGATCTCGTCGGCGTCCAGCCCCACCAGCGTCATCTGACGGAGCCAGGTGCGGTATTCAACGTCTCCCACCTCGCTTTGCAGCCGGCCGCGCACACGGGCCCACTGCACGGCCAGTTGGCCATCGGCCTCGGTTTCTGTGGTCCTGTCGCGCGCCGGATCAGATGGCAAAGCCCCGTCCTCCCTTGCGTTTGTGGACACAGATCATTCTCCGGAATTCATGCGCCCGAACATCGATTTCGAGCACTAATCTGTCGGGAAATTTATCCCGCACCAGAGAAACAACTAGGCGCAAAATCGACACCGGGCAATCCAAAACCGGTTCCTGTTGATCACGATTTAAAAATCAAAATACAACAGAATAATCCGCACAGACATGCTGATGTAGCCAGCATTGCCGCGCGGTATTGCAGGTCAAAATTACAATTTTAAAGTATCAGGGCGGCGCAAAATAGCGATTTTATCGCGTATTGCGCCGCCCTCGGCGCATCACGCCGAGGCAAGGCTCTTGATGCGGGCAGACAGGCGGGAGATTTTGCGGGCCACCGTGTTCAGATGCATCACACCCTTTGTCACCGCGCGCTGCACTTCCGGCTGTGCCAGGCGCAGGGCCTCAGCTGCCTGCGCCTTGTCGCCGGAAGCGATCGCCGTTTCCACCTTCTTGATGAAGGTGCGCATGCGGGATTTGCGGGCCGCATTGCGCTCGGTACGCTTGGCAATCTGGCGGATGCGCTTGCGCGCGGAGGCGGTGTTGGCCATGGGCTCTGTTCAATCCATCAAGGCCGCACGTCCGGCCACGTTACAATTATAAGTTCGTTATACTACACCAAACGCTCGCCTTGAACAGCGTGCGCCGGATGCTGCATCCGATTTACCGACAATGCCACCGGCGCGTCAGGGAGCGGTGTCTTAGGCAGCGCCGCTGCGAGAGTCAAGAAAATGGGAAGCCGCCGGATCGCGTCGCACGCCGCCCCGCTTACCCCTCGTGAAACTTCGCCGGCCGCTTCTCGGCAAACGCCGCCATTCCCTCGCGCTGGTCCGCCGTGCCGAACAACGACAGGAACAACGCGCGCTCGGCCCGCAAACCCTCCCCCAAAGTGGTCTCAAACGCCCGGTTGACCGCCTGCTTGCCCACCACCGTCGCCACCGTGGACAGGCCGGCAATCTTCTCGCCCATCGCCAAAGCCTCGGCAATCAGCGTGTCCGCCGGAAAAATCCGGCTCACCAGATTGCACCGCTCCGCCTCGGCGGCATCCATCATGCGCCCCGTCAGGATCAGATCCATCGATTTGGACTTGCCGATCGCCCGTGTCATGCGCTGCGAGCCGCCGGCGCCGGGGATGACGCCCAGATTGATCTCCGGCTGGCCAAACTTCGCGGTATCGGCGCACACGATGATGTCGCACATCATCGCCAGCTCGCAGCCCCCGCCCAGCGCGAAGCCCGCAACCGCCGCGATCACCGGCTTCTTCACCCGCAAAATCGTCTCCCAACGGGCGATAAAGTCGTCCAGCACCACCGCCGGAAAGCTGCGGTCCTTCATCTCCTTGATGTCGGCGCCGGCGGCAAACGCCCGCTCGGATCCTGTCACCACAATCGCGCCAATGCCAGGGTCGGCGTCGAACGCCAACAGCGCCGTTCCAAGCTCAGCCATCAACTGATCGCACAGCGCGTTCAAAGCCTTCGGCCGATTGAGCCGGATCAGCGCCACCCGCCCATGCGTCTCGGTGAGAATCATCTCAGGTGCTGACATGTCGTCCCTCATACGTTTTAAGAATGGATTAACAACTACCCAGTGGCTGGGCAACGCCCGACCTATTTCTGTGTCTTCGCACAATAGAACGTGCTGCGGCCCGCCTGTACGACCCGAGAAATCCCGCCGCACCCCGGCAACCCCGGGCAGCGCTCGCACGGCTTCCCTTCCCGGGCATAAACCTTGAAACCATGCTGGAAATAGCCCAGCTCGCCCCCCGGCTGCACATAATCCCGCAGGCTGGACCCCCCGGCGGCGATCGCCTCCATCAAAGTCGCCTTGATCTCGCGCACCAGCCGCACGATCCCGGCGCGCGAAACCTTCCCCGCCAGGCGCAAAGGGCTGATACGCGCGCGAAACAGCGCCTCGCACACATATATATTGCCAAGCCCCGCCACGTTGCCCTGATCGAGTAAAGCCGACTTCACCGGGCTCGCCCGCCCGGCAAACCGCGCCGCCAGATGATCCGCATCGAACGCAAGGCCGAGTGGCTCGGGCCCCAGCCCCACCAACAGCCGGTGCAGGTCCTCCGCCTCCGTCGCCACCAGGTCCACCGACCCGAACCGCCGCGGGTCCACGAACCCCACGCGGCCCCCATCGTCGGTCTCGATCGTCAGATGCTCATGCAGCGGAATATCGTTGCGCCCTGCCACAGAAATATTCATCCGGCCAGACATGCCAAGATGGATCAGCACGGAAGGCCGGCCCTCCAGCCGCATCAGGATGTATTTCGCCCGCCGCCGAAATCCCTCGATCCGCGCACCGGTCAAAACATCAGCCAAACCAGGGGGAAACGGCCACCGCAGGTCCGGCCGATGCACCTGCGCACGGCGGATCGTCCGGCCCAGCAGCCGGGCGCTGAGGCCTTGCATCACGGTTTCGACTTCGGGGAGTTCCGGCATCAGAATTAGAGGCTATACACTGGCTTTCATGAGCGACAAATCAGACCAAACCGCCTCGATCGATTTCGGCTTCCGCCAGGTTCCCCTCGCGGACAAAAAACCCATGGTACGCGCCGTGTTCGACAGCGTGGCCCCGAAATACGACCTCATGAACGATCTCATGAGCCTCGGCATCCACCGATTGTGGAAACGCGTGTTCAACACCACCCTCGCGCCATCGAAGAACCACACCCTGCTCGACCTCGCCGGCGGCACCGGCGATATCGCCTTCGGCTGGCTCCAATCCGGCGGCGGCCCCGCCATCCTGTCCGACATCAACCCCTCCATGCTGGCCGTCGGCCGAGACCGCGCCATCGCCCGCGGCCTCGTGGGCAACCTCACCTTCCTCACCGCCGACGCCGAGAAACTCCCACTGCCGGACGGTTCAGTGGACCGCGTCTCGATGGCGTTCGGCCTACGAAACTGCACCGACAAAGACGCGGTCCTCGCCGAAGCCCGCCGCGTGCTGAAACCCGGCGGCCGCTTCGCATGCCTCGAATTCTCCCGCGTCCAGGTGGCCGCGCTGGAGCCGATCTATAAAGCCTGGTCCTTCCAGGTGCTGCCTCGTTTGGGCCAGGCCATCGCCGGCGACGCCGACAGCTACCAGTATCTCGCCGAAAGCATCCGCATGTTCCCCGACCAGGAAACCCTCGCCTCGATGATGCGAAAAGCCGGCCTCTCGCGCGTCGCATTCAAAAACCTGTCCGGTGGCATCGCCGCCATCCACACCGGCTGGCGCCTGTGAGCCTATCGGGCAAACGCGTCCTCCTGATCGTCTCAGGCGGCATCGCAGCCTACAAATCCCTCGAACTCGTCCGTCTGCTGCGCAAATCAAGCTGCGCCGTCACTGCGGTGCTCACCGAAGGCGGCGCGCATTTCGTCACCCCCCTGTCGCTGCAGGCGCTCACGGAAGAAAAAATCTATTCCGAGCTATTTTCGCTCACCGACGAAAGCGAGATGGGCCACATCCAGCTGTCCCGCGCCGCCGACCTCGTCGTGGTCGCCCCCGCGTCCGCCGATATCCTGGCCAAGATGACGCACGGCCTGGCGTCGGACCTCGCCACCACGCTTCTGCTCGCCACCGACACCCCAATTCTGGTGGCCCCCGCGATGAACGTCCGCATGTGGAACCACCTCGCCACGGCGGCCAACATGGCTACCCTTCGTGCCCGCGGCGTATCGGTGGTCGGGCCAGACGAGGGCGTGATGGCCTGCAACGAATTCGGCTATGGCCGCCTCGCCGAACCCCCCGCCATCCTTGCCGCCATCGAAGCCCTACTCAACATAGAACAACCGCTGGCTGGCCGCCACGCCCTCGTCACCAGCGGCCCCACGCACGAGCCGATCGACCCGGTCCGCTACATTGCCAATCGCAGCTCCGGCCGCCAGGGCCACGCCATCGCCGCAGCGCTGGCAGCCCTCGGCGCCCGCGTCACGCTCGTCAGCGGCCCGGTCACCATCCCCACGCCCGCAGGCGTGAACCTCATAGCCGTCGAAACCGCCGGCGAAATGCTCGCCGCCTGCACCCAGGCGCTCCCCGCCGACATCGCCGTCTTCGCCGCCGCCGTTGCCGACTGGCGCACCGAGGCCGCCGCCCTGAAACTCAAGAAAACACCCGGCGCAGCACCCCCCGCGCTCCCCCTTGTGCTCAACCCCGACATCCTCTCCACCATCGCCCACGGCACCCCACGCCCCCTTCTGGTTGTCGGGTTCGCCGCCGAAACGCACGACGTCCTCCCCCACGCCCGCGAAAAACGCCTCCGCAAAGGCTGCGACTGGATCGTCGCCAACGACGTGGGGGAGGGGACCAACATCATGGGCGGAGCAGAGAACGAAGTGCACCTGATCACCGAATCTGGCGTCGAACACTGGCCCCGCCTCGCCAAAGACGAAGTGGCCACCCGCCTGGCGAAACGCATCGCGGATGCACTGGCATGAGCACGGCGATTAGAATCATGCGCCTGCCGCACGCCGAAGGCCTCGAACTTCCGCACTACGCCACCGCAGGCGCAGCAGGAATGGATCTGCTCGCCGCTGTGCCCCACACCATCACCATCCTGCCCGGCGCCCGGGCGTTGATCCCCACCGGCCTTTCAGTGGCACTCCCTCCCGCGCATGAGCTGCAAATCCGCCCCCGCTCGGGCCTTGCCCTCAAGCAGGGCATCATGCTGGCCAACAGCCCCGGCACGATCGACGAAGACTATCGCGGCGAAATCGGCATCATCCTGCTCAACGCCGGCAACGCGCCCTTCGTGGTCACCCGCGGCATGCGCATCGCCCAGGCCGTGCTGGCCCCCGTGCTGCGCGCGCAATGGCAGGAGGTCGCAACGCTGAACACCACCCAGCGCGGCGCGGGTGGCTTCGGCAGCACCGGCGTGCACGCAGCCTCGCCAATTCACGAAATTGCCACGCCATCGGAGCCGGACACTCTATAGGGATTGAGATACAAGCATTCTCGTTGCCTCCGCGCCACGACCGGCGCCGCTTCTTTCCAGGTCATTCCCCATGCCGACAGTCGTCCCAGCCTCCCTCACCGCCGGTCGCCGTGTGCCAAACGCGTGGGACATGCTGGCCATCGCCTGCGTCTTCGCCGGCATTCTGGCGCTCGTCCAGGTCACGCCCGAGACCTTCAAACCGATCGACGCACCGAATGCCACGGTGGTCACGCTCGACCCCGCCAACCTGCCGGAATACGCGCTGCGCACCACAATGCGCATGTTCGCAGCCCTGGCGGCCTCGCTTGTGTTCACCTTCACCTTCGCGCCTTTGGCTGCCAAAAGCAGGCGGGCCGGCCTGGTGCTGGTGCCCATCCTCGACATCCTGCAATCCGTGCCCATCCTGGGCTTTCTCACGTTCACCACCGCCTTCTTCATGAGCCTGTTCCCCGGCCGCGTCGCCGGGCTCGAACTCGCCGCCATCTTCGCCGTCTTCACCAGCCAGGCCTGGAACATGGCCTTCTCCATGTACCAATCTCTCACCACGCTGCCGAACGACCTCGTGGAAGCCACCCGCGCCTATCGCCTGTCCGGCTGGCAGCGCTTCTGGAAACTCGAAGTCCCCTTCGCCATGCCCGGCCTCGTGTGGAACATGATGCTCTCGATGTCCGGCGGCTGGTTCTTCGTCGTCGCCTCCGAAGCCATCACCATCGGCGACCAAAGCTGGAAACTCCCCGGTATCGGCAGCTACGTCGCCGTGGCGTTGGACCAACGCAACATGGGCGCCATCTGGTGGGCTATCCTTGCGATGTTCGTGGTCATCCTCGCCTACGACCAGCTCCTGTTCCGCCCGCTCGTTGCCTGGTCGGCCAAATTCCGCGTCGAATTGATTGCCACCATCGCCCCCGAAGACCCCTGGGTGCTGAAACTCCTGCGCCGCACCCGCGTGCTCAGCCTGGCCGGCGACGCCATTTCAAACATGTTCGGCTCCATCGGGAGGCTTCGGATGGAACTTCCCACAGCCCGGCGCGCTGCCCGGGCGCCACGCAGTTCGCGCGGCGGCGACATCGTGTTCATCGCCGTTTCCGCGTTGGTGGCGGCCCTGGCGGTGTGGTCCATCGTCTCCTACGTCATCCTCCACGATGTCGGCATGCCCGATCTTCTCGAAACCCTGGGCCTCGGCCTCATCACCATGCTCCGGGTGATCATCCTGATTGCTCTCGCCAGCCTCCTTTGGGTTCCCATCGGCGTCTGGATCGGCCTCAGGCCCGCCTGGGCCCAACGCGTCCAGGTCGTGGTCCAGTTCGCCGCCGCCTTTCCGGCCAACCTGTTCTTCCCCGTCTTCGTCATCCTCATCGTCCGCTTCCACGGCAATTCCGACATCTGGCTCACGCCGCTGATGATCCTGGGCACCCAGTGGTACATCCTGTTCAACATCATCGCCGGCGCCTCCGCCTTCCCGTCCGACCTCCAGGAAGCGGCGCTTAACTTCCGCGTTGGCGGCTTCCTCTGGTGGCGTCGCGTCATCCTCCCCGGCATTTTTCCGTATTATGTGACCGGTGCCATCACCGCGTCCGGCGGCTCCTGGAACGCCGCCATCGTCGCCGAAGTCGCATCCTGGGGAGACACCAAACTCCAGGCCCACGGCCTCGGCGCCTACATCGCCAAAGCCACCGACGAAGGCAACTTCGCCCATGTCGTCCTCGGTGTCGCCGTCATGTCGCTTTTTGTTCTTGCCTTCAACCGCATCGTCTGGCGGCCGCTTTACGCCTTCGCCACCCGCCGTCTCACACTTTAAGGTCATGCCAATGGACGGTCTGAACCCCAAAACCCCGCTTCCAAATTCTCCACTGGTCGAAATCCGCGGCTGCCGTCAGTCCTACCACAAGGACAGCACGTCCGACCTTCTGGTGCTGGACGACGTGAACCTCACCTTGGCCAGCGGCGAGATCGTAGCCCTCCTCGGCCGCTCCGGCTCCGGAAAATCCACCCTGCTGCGCATCGTCTCCGGCCTGCTCAGCCCCACCGCCGGCCAGGTCAAATGGCGCGGCGAAGACCTGCACGGCCCGGCCGACGGCGTCGCCATGGTCTTCCAAAGTTTCGCCCTCTTCCCCTGGCTCACCGTCCAGGAGAACGTCGAACTCGGCCTCGAAGCCCAGGGCATCCCCCGCGCCGAACGCGAATCCCGGGCCGAGACCGCCATCGATCTCATCGGCCTCGGCGGCTACGAAAGCGCCTACCCGAAAGAACTCTCCGGCGGCATGCGCCAACGCGTGGGCCTCGCCCGTGCGTTGGTCGTCCACCCCGACCTCCTCCTGATGGACGAACCCTTCTCAGCACTCGATGTCCTCACCGCCGAAACGCTGCGCACCGACCTCATCGACCTCTGGATGGAAGGCAAGCTGCCCATCAAATCCGTCCTCATGGTCACCCACAACATCGAGGAGGCCGTGCTCATGTGCGACCGCATCCTCGTCTTCTCCTCCAACCCCGGCCGGGTCGCCAGCGAACTGATCGTACCCTTTCCCCACCCCCGCAACCGCCTGGACCCAGCCTTCCGTCAGATGGTGGACGACATCTACGCCCTCATGACCCGCCGCCCGATCAAACCCCACGCCGCCGTCCCCACCCCCGCCGCCGAAGCCGGCTTCGCCACGCCGTTGGCCCCCGTCTCCACCAACCTTCTCGCCGGCCTCCTCGAAACCCTCGCCGGCCCCCCGTACGACGGCCGCGCCGACCTCCCAGCCCTCGCCGGCGCACTGCAACTCGAAGCCGACGAGCTCCTGCCGATGGGCGAATCCCTCCAACTCCTCCACCTCGCCGACCTCGCGGACGGCGACATCGTCATGACAGACGCCGGCAAGCAGTTCGCCCTGTCCTCCACCGACAACCGCAAAGCCATCTTCGCCGCGGCGCTCCGCGCCCACGTTCCCCTCGTCGCCGCCATCCGCCGCACGCTGGACGAACGCTGGAACCACCGCGCCTCTGCCGTCCGCTTCCGCGACGAGCTGGAAGACCACATGTCGCCCGACTACGCCGAAGACACGCTGCGGACCGCCATCGCCTACGGCCGATACGCGGAATTGTTCAGCTACGACGAGGAAGCCGCCCAATTCAGCCTGGACGACATCGACAATCCCGCCTGAACCTGGCTATCGTCAGCCAGAAAAAGAAAATGGGGAAACGCAATGACGTTTAAACACGCCCTTCTGGCTGCAAGCCTTCTCGTTGCCACGCCCGCGCTCACCACCGCCGCGTGGGCGTTCGACGGCTGGCACACCGCAAGCGTCACCACCATCCCCGGCAAGCCCGCCGGCTACGACTACATCACCTATGATTCCGCCAACAAACGCCTCTACCTCGGCCATCGCGGCGAGGGCCTGCAAGTGTTCGACACCGTGAAGAAGGAGCTGGTCACCACGCTGGCCGGCACCGCCCAGCACAGCGCCAACGGCGCCACCATCATCCCCGATATGGATTTAGGAATCGTTAACAACGAAGACGGCACCGCCATGCCGTTCAAACTCTCCACCCTCGCGGTCGGTGAAATCGTGAAACTGGCCGAGGGCATCGACACCAGCCACTACGACCCCGCCAGCAAACACCTGTTCTTCAACACCGAACCCGGCAAAGACGGCACCACCCCCATTCTGGTGGTGGATCCCGCCACCATGAAAACCGTCGCCACCATCACCGCCCCCACCAAAAAGGCTGAGGGTGCGGCTGCCGACGGTGCCGGCAAGCTGTATCTGACAGGCCAGGTCGAAGGCAAAATCTTCGTTATCGACACCACGACCAACACTATTTCAGCCACTTGGTCGTCGCCCGCCTGCGCCAAGCCCACGATGGTCGAGGTAGACGCCAAAGCAAAACGCCTCTTCGTCAGCTGCCGCTCCCTCGGCACCGTCAAGGCCTCGCTGAACGTTCTGAACACCGAAAACGGCGCCACCGTATGGTCCGCCGAAATCGGCGACGGCACGGACGGCTTGGCCTATGACGAGCCCACCCACCGCATCTTCAGCACCAACGGCGTGAACGCCAACCTCACCGTGGCCCAGATGCTGTCGCCCGACAGCTTCAAAATCCTGGAAACGCTGAGCACCTACAACAATGCCAAGGTGATCGCGATGGATCACGAAAATCAGAAGATCTACACCATGGTCGCCGAAGGCACCGCCAACACCGAAAAGAAGATCAACCTCACCGTCTCGCCCTACTTCGCCAACACAACGTTCCCAAACTCCTTCCGCGTGATCGAGTTCTCCAAGTAAAACCAGCGACCAAGGTGGGGCGCGCTCCGGTGCCCCACCCCCCCCCTGAACGATGGGAATCATAAACAAACCGGAACGAATATCTCGTATCTCCACGCCAACCGTTCACTTGCCTTTAGCAAACTGAAGCTTCCCATACCCCTGCCGCCGCGCGGCAGCCAAAACCCCCCGCGGCAACGGGATGCGCCCAAAATCCACCACCGTCCGAACCCGCGTCACCGGCGCCTTCGTCGAGATCGCCGAAACCTTCGGCACCTCCGGCCGCACGCCAGGTATCTCCACCCCCAGCATCCGACAAACTGGCCCTAAAATCCGTCGCGCCTGCGCCACATCCCCCAGCAGCGCCGCCATCTCTGGCTCCGCCAAAATCGTCCGCAACTGCGATCCATAACCCGCCGCCTCATACGGCATCATCCCGATCAGCCACCCGAACCGAACTGGCAACCGCCGCCTGCTC
>JBBROR010000047.1:0-15980 GCA_038229175.1 Acetobacterales bacterium
CCAGTTCATCACGCTCTATCCTGGCGATCTGATCTCCACCGGCACTCCGCCGGGCGTGGGCATGGGCAAGAAGCCACACCCGATCTACCTCAAGGTTGGCCAGACCATGAAGATCGGCGTGGCCGGGCTGGGCGAGCAGGAACAGACGACCATCGCAGCATAGTGGGCCCAGGTGAAGCGGCGGTTGCGTCGCTTCACCTGGGATGACACATGGGGCCGGATGACACCCTCCCGCGCCCTGTTGTGGCTGATCCTGGCCGGCACGATTGTCCGCATCCTGTTCGGATGGGGCATCGGGCTTGGAGTTGATGAGAGCTATATGGTGGTGGCCGGGCGCGGGGCGTTGCGGCTGGGGTATTTCGATCACCCGTTGATATCCTGGTGGATGTCCAATCTTGCGGCGCGGATGGCGGGGACTGAGGCGGCCGTGGTTGTGCGGCTGCCGTTCATTGCGTTGTTTGCGCTCTCCACCTGGTTGATGTTTCGTGTGGGTGCCGAGATTGCCGGCGCGCGGGCGGGATTGTGGGCGGCGATCGCGTTCAATCTGGCGCCGGTGATGGGCGTGACGTCGGGCGGCTGGGTGTTGCCGGATGGGCCGTTGGTGGCGGCTTTACTGGGCGCGGTGTTGTGCGCGCTGCAAACGTTGGCGGGACGGGGATTCGGCTGGTGGCTGGGTTTTGGCGGGTGTGCCGGGCTGGCGATGCTGTCGAAATACACCGCCGTGCTGCCGTTGGCCGGGTTTGTGGCGTTTCTTGCCGTTGATCCCCGGTATCGCGCGTGGCTGCTGCGGCCGCAGCCTTATGCAGCACTGGCGCTGGCGTTGCTGGTGTTCAGCCCGGTGGTGATCTGGAACGCCGGCAATGGCTGGGCCTCGCTGGCGTTTCAGGGGGCGCGCGCGGGGGCGTCTCGGTTCAACCTGTTCGGACCTGTTGTGACCTTGGCCGGGGAGGCGGCGTTCCTGCTGCCGTGGATCTGGGTGGGATTGTGTCTCGTGCTATGGCAGGGCTTTCGCGCCGGGGATGCGCGGGTGCGGCTGCTGTGCTGGATGGCGTGGCCGGCGATTGCGCTGTTTGCCGTGGTGTCGCTGTGGTCGCGCCAGGTGCTGTTCCATTGGGCGACGCCGGGATATCTGATGCTGTTCCCGTTGCTGGGCGCGTGGCTGGCGGACCGTGCATGGGCACCTCGCGCGGCGTGGGCCACGTCGGTGCTGCTGGCGATGGCGATGCTTTTGGTGGTGAGCGAGACCCGCCTGCCCTGGGTGCCGTTGCCGGCGGAGGCCACTCTGTCGGTTCGGGATTGGTCCGCGCTGCGCCCTGCGGTACTGGCCACGCACCTGCCGGTGGCGGCGATCAGCTGGTCAGACACGGGCAAGGCGGGCATTGGGCTGGGGCCGGATGTGCCGATTTTCTGCCTGAATATTGATGCACGGGAGTTTCGGTTTTCGACGCATCCCCCTTCGGACGGGGACCTGGTGATCGTGGCGCCCAGGCGCACGTTGGCATCAATGCGGCAGACCTATGTCGGTGTTTTCCAAAGCATCGAGGCGCTGCCACCTGTTCGGATTGGTGGCGTTGATATTGCGCTGTTCGTCGGGCGCGGCTTGAAGCGATGGCCTTAGCCGGTGGCCGTGCTCTAAAATTTTTTTAGTGCTACGCCTCTGCTTCGGGGGCCAGGGATTTTAGCAGCTCGAACACGCGCTTGCGCACGGATGGGTCGGTGATGCGGTAGTAGGCGCGCACCAGTTCCAGCGTTTCGCGGCGGTTCAGCGTGTCGTCATTGCCGAAACCGTCCTGCGCCTCGGAGAATCCCATGGCGCGGCGGGCGCCCTGGCTGCCGGACTGGCCGCCATACGTCTGTGCCAGTTTTTCGGGCATATCGTCATAAAAGAAACTGATGGGGACATCGAGCACGCGCGACAGGTCGAACAGGCGGGATGCGCTGACGCGGTTGACGCCGCGCTCGTATTTCTGCACCTGCTGGAATGTCAGGCCCAATGCCTCGCCAAGGCGCTCCTGCGACATGCCCATCAGCGTGCGGCGCAGGCGCATCCGGCTGCCGACATGGCCATCGATGGGACTTTGACGCGATTCCTTGTCGCCCGCGGGCTTATCGAATTCGTCAACGGCTTCAGGTGCCTTCATGGGGTGCTCCAAATATCCGGCCGCGCCTGCGGCATGCTTTTATTCAAAGTGGGCACGCGCACGAGCGACAAGTGCCACAGGTTGTCTAAAACGTTAACGCTGCAACCTGAAATCGTCAATGATTTGTTTACTTATTCGGATTATACACGCCGGCGAGACAGCGCTAAGCCGATTGCCAGGGTGCCGATGGCGAGACCGATCGGGATGGCCAGGCCCGCCTTGGCGAACGGCGTGGCGGGCAGCGGCTGCGGCAGGCCGGCCAGCAGCACGCCCTGCTTGCCCATGCCGAGACGGCCAAGTTCGCGGCCGTATGCGTCGAACGCGGCCGAGATACCGGTGTTGGCGGCGCGCATCACCGGCATGCCTTCTTCCACCGCGCGCATTCGCACGGCGGCCAGATGCTGCCGCGGGCCGCTGGAATTGCCGAACCAGGCGTCGTTGGTGATGTTGACCATCCAGTCTGGCCGATCGGCGGCATTGATCACATACCCGGGGAAAATGGCCTCGTAGCAGATCAGGGCGCCGGCGGGGGGGATGTCGGGCATGCGGATGGTGGATGGACCCACGCCTTTCGCCAGCCCAGCGCCGGGCAGGATTTTAAGCGGCACCGGCGTCCAGTCCGGGATGTATTCGCCGAACGGCACCAGATGCCATTTGTCGTAGGTGGCAACGGCCGGGCCGGGGCCATCGACCGCGACGAGGCTGTTGCGGTAGCGGCGGTTTTCGTCGATCCGCAACGTGCCGACCATGGCGGGGCCGGCGGCGGCATCGGCGATGGCGGCGCGGGCTGCGGCGTCGCTCTCGACCAGGAACGGGCTTGCGGTCTCTGGCCAGATCACCAAAGTCCGTTTGCCTCCAGCCTGCTCGACCCCTTGTCGCGTGAGCGCCAGGTGGCGGTTGAACATATCGATGGCAAACGCGCGATCTGCCTTCTGCCCCTGCGCCACGTTGCCCTGGACCAGCACCACGGTGAGGCCGATCGGCTCGGCCTGCGGCTGGCTGAGCCGCCACATCCCGAACCCGATCCAGACCGCCATCACGCCGACGCCGGACGTCATTGCACGACGGCCAAGAAACGGCGTGCAGGCCAACAGCAGGGTCGCCAGGGTCAGCCCATGCACGCTCACCACCGCCGCCGGCTGGATCAGCACATCGCCGATCGGGCCGGGAATACCCCAGACGCTGCCGAACACGTTCCAGGGAAAGCCGGTTGCGGTGAATTGCTGGCCCAGGCCAAACAGCGTCCAGGCGCCGGCGAGCACCAGCACGCGCGGCACCGCACGGCGGAAGCACGCCGCCAGCGCGCAGGGCAGGCCGATGAAGGGTGCCAGGACCATCGACAGGAACGGCACCGCGAATGGCACCAGCCACCAGAAATGGGCGGCGTCGAACAGGATGGCCTCGGTGATCCAGTAGAGCCCGACCAGATGATGGCCGACGGCAAAGCAGCAGCCTGTCCAGAACGCGCGGCGCGGGGTGGCGCCGTCCAGTAGCGCCAGCAGGCCGGGGAAGGCGATCAGCAGCGCAGGCAAAATGTGCAGCGGCGGCAACGCCAGGGCGGACAAAGCGCCAAGTCCGGCTGCGGCGGCAAGGCGTTTTCTGCCTTGCAACCCGCGCAAAACCCTCAAAAACCGCATGGGCTATCCTTTGACGATACGCGCTTCGGGCACGGTCTGGCCGGTCAGCGCCCAGGCGATGCACTCGGCCGCCATCACGCCCATGTTGACCAGCGACGCCTGTGTGACCCCGCTGATATGCGGCGTGGCGAGCACCTTGGGATGGGTGCGCAGCGGGTGATCGGCCGAAGGCGGCTCGCCTTCGAACACGTCAAGCCCGGCGCCGCCGATATGGCCGGACTCCAGTGCTGCCGTCAGCGCCGCCTCGTCGATGATGCCGCCGCGCGCCGTGTTGATGACGAAGGCGCCTTGTGGGAGGCGGGCCAAAGCTGCGGCGCCGACGAGGTGGAAGGTGGATGGCGTCAGCGGGCAATGCACGGAGAGCACGTCACTGCCGGCCAGCAGCCCGTCCAGCGTGGGCAGCAGCGTGACATCGCCGGGGCCGGCGCGTCCGCTGGGGGAATATGCGCTGACGACCATGCCGAAGGCGCGGGCCATGGGCACCACGGCCTGGGCGATCTCGCCGAAGCCCAGCAGCCCCAGGCGCAGGCCTGCGAGGTCGCGCACGCTGGCGGTGGGATGGCGCCAGCGCCCGGCGGCGATGGCGTCGCCGTGGGGGCGCAGGTCCTTGGCCAGCGCCAGGATCAGCGCCAGCGTGTGCTCGGCCACGGCCCGCGTGTTGGAGCCGGGCGCCCGCGTGACGAGGATGCCGCGGGACGAGGCGGCCGCGATATCGACGTCGTCCACGCCCACGCCGTGCCGTGCGATGACCCGCAGGTTTTTCGACGCATCCATCGCGGCCACGCTGACCGGGCCCTGCCGCGTCAGGATCGCGTCGGCCTGGGTTTCGGCGGTGAGTGCCGCCACCTCCTCGGCCGAGGGATAGGGGCGCATGTAGTGGATCACGCAATTTGCGTGCTCGAGGATCTCCACCGCTGGGGCCGCCAGGAAGCCTGACGTCATGATGACGTTGAACGGGCCGGGCATCGGGTTAATCCAGCGGTCCGTGCAGCTGCCGCTCGTAGTGGCGCAGGTATTTCTGCGTGACCAGTTCGGTCTTGACCACCACCGCCACGTCCGTCGTGTTGAATTGCGTGTCGATCACGGCGCCGTCGCCCACGAAGCCGCCGAGGCGGAGGTAGCCTTTCACCAACGGCGGCAGCCGCGCCAGGGTGCGGCGCCCATCCAGCAAGGCGGGATCGATGCGCTGCATTTCGACGAACCGGGATGGCAGCGCGCGCGGCCGGATCTCCGGCGGGGCGAGGTGATGCGCGTAAAGATAGGTGAGCTGTGCGGCGTTCGCATCCGGATCGATGCCGGGCAGGCTGGCGCAGCCGAACATCAGGTCGATGTGGTGCAGGTTCACGTAGGCGGCGATGCCGCGCCACAGCAGCTGCATGGTGGCCCGGCCACGATGAGCGCGGCCGACGCAGGAGCGCCCGAGTTCCAGGACGACGCCCGGAAACGCCAGGATGGTGGACAGGTCGTATTCGTCCGCCGAGTAGAACCGCCCGATGCGGGCGGCGGCGTTCTGGCGGATCAGGCGATAGGTGCCGACAACGGCTTCGGGGCCGGAGCCGATCATATGGTCCACCACCAGCAGATGATCGGCCACTGCGTCGTAGGCGTCGATGTCCCGGTGGACCCGGGCGGTCTGTGGATCGGGAATGGCTCCCATTTCGTCGTAGAACACCCGGTAGCGCAGCGCCTGGACTGCATCTATCTCCTCGGGGGTGGTGGCGATGCGCACGCCAAGGTGGCCGCCGCGCAGCTCACCGAAATCGTTGGGGCGGGGCACTTCGGGCCTGGCGCGCATTTCGTGCTGGTCGGATCCGCTCATCGCTGGGCGCCGCGCAGACGGGTGGGCGGCGGCGCATCGGCGTCTTGCGGGGCGGGCTTCTTCGCAGTGTCGCGCACGCGCGCGGCCGGCTGTATGTCCGCCTTGCAGCCGAACAGCTCCAGCCGGGCAGACACCAGGCGAAAGCCCAGCCGGGCCGCGATCTCCTGGATCAGACGCTCGTGCTCCGGCTCCTCGAACTCGATCACGCGGCCGGTGTCGACGTCGATCATGTGGTGGTGGTGGCCATGCTCGGTGGGCTCATAACGGGCCCGGCCGCCGCCGAAGTCTCGGCGTTCGAGGATGCCCTTTTCTTCCAGCAGGCGCACGGTGCGATAGACGGTGGCGATGGAAATTCGGCTGTCGAGCGCTGTCGCGCGACGGTAAAGCTCCTCCACATCGGGATGGTCGCCGGTCTCGGACAGAACGCGAGCGATGATACGGCGCTGGCCGGTCATTTTCAGACCTTCCTCGATGCACAGACGCTCGATCCGGCTTTCCATCAGGCCCCCAAATCCCTTCGCACTGCCGGTGCGTGCGAGATGCCAGCGTCGGTTTGCTTCTCACGCGGCTGTCTGCCCGTATCGGTGCTCCGGCCGTCATGGACGGAAACCCACCGTATTTCCCCCTGGCTGCACGCCTCGCGACCGCTGATGTGGCGTAGCCGATCTTGAGCCCTTATGTCCAATCGCGGTCCCTCGTGATGCGGGTCGGCGTCATGCGGGCCAGCCGATTTTTGGGAGACAAAATCATCAGGCTCCAACTGTATGTTTTGGCGCTCATGCTTATACGATGGGGTGGAGCAACCCCCATGCATCATGATGTCGGATGACCATGTCACAGCCAGCTACGCCGCCAGACTTCGACGTGGCGATCGATATCACCGCCGATCTCTGCCCGATGACCTTCGTGCGCACCAGGCTTGCGCTGGACCGGATGAAGGCGGGGGATGTGCTGAGGGTTCGCTTGAAGGGTGTCGAACCGTTGGAGAACGTTCCGCGCACGGCGGTTTCGCTGGGGCATACGGTGCTATACCGTCAGGACGGCGAAGATGGCGTGACATTGTTGTGGCTACTGCGAGGGTAGGCGCATCGCGTGGGAGCACGCTATCGCCAGGACTGGTCGTTCTGCGGCAGGCGCCCCATTGGATCGACCTCGCGCACGGCGTTGGGTGGGGCCCCCACGTCCAGAACACCAGGTTGAAATCGTCCGGCCTGGCACGAAACGCATAGCTTTGCACCTTCACCCCGGCGATGCCCCAGGCGATCAACCGCTCTGCAAGCGCCCAGCTCGGCACGGGCTGCCGGCGGGAGACGAGGTCTCCCCAAGCGCAGGATAGGTCGGCGGGGGCGATTGAATGCTCGGCCAACGTTGCGGGGTTGCTGAGGTCGAGCAGATCGGCGCAATCGAGCGTGTAGGCGCACATCGTCATGGGCTGGGCCTTGAATGCGAAGCCCTGTTGCGCCTCCAGCCACGCGGTTTCCACCCGCAGCGAGGCATAGGGCGCTGCGCGACCGTTCTGATTGAAACGGCCACCGTGGAGGCGGGCGCCCTCGCCGGACGTGGGCTCGAACGCCCAGCGCGGGTTGTGGGCGCGGTAGGCAAGGCCCTCAAACCTCAAGCATAACCGCCCACTGCGATGCGGCTGAGATAGGATTTCACCGCCTCCGCGCGGCCCTGTTTCACCAGATCTTCGGCGGTCTGGTCACCGAATGAGGGAGGCGGCTGGGAGCGGTACCAGGCATAGGCAAGCTGGATCGAGCCGGCCCAGGGCGTGGCGCGGGAGAGAATTTCGGCGAGGTCGCGCAGGCGGGCCACGGTGGCGGGCGCGTTGCGGCGCGGCGGGCTGTTTGCGATACCGCGTCGCGCGACAGGCCGCTGGCGGCGGCGAGTTGGAGGCGATTGATCTGCAGCGCGTGGGCGAGGCCGTCGAGTGGGCTGGTGATGGTGTCTTCGAGGAGGACCATTTCGCCTCATTTTTTGTCTTGATTCTGGGGCAATTGAGGGTGCGAGAGGAGCAGATGCAAATGAAACTGCATTCTATCAGGGCCGGAACCCGAGGAATTCCGGCAGGCCTTCGCAGATTTTGTCCCACCCGAGGCGGTCGGCGTATTCATAGGTGAGGGACGTGCCGCAGGTGGCGCAAAAGCAGCGGGTCACCTTGGGGCTGGACTGGAAGGCGGCGGGCTGGGACGCGGTGAAGCGGAAATCGGCGCGCTTGACCGTGAACCAGGCGAATTTGGCGGAACCGACAGCAGGCCGGCAATCGGTGCAGTGGCAGATGGTTTCGTGGAACGCTGGACCGTCCGCTTCGTAGCGAACGGCCCCGCAGAAACAGCCGCCTTTGAGCAGCCGATTATGCCAAGCTAAGCGGCGCGGGCGTTTGCGATGGCCTTCCACAGCACTTCCGGCGTGGCGGGCATGTCCACATGCGTGACGCCCACCGGCGTCAGTGCGTCGACGATGGCGTTGATGACGGCGGGTGGTGAGCCCACGGCACCGGCCTCGCCGGCGCCTTTGACGCCCAGCGGGTTGGACAGGCAGGGCACTTCGATGAAATCCACCTCAATGTCCGGCAGGTCCGACGCACGGGGCAGTGCGTAGTCCATGAACGAGCCGGAGAGGAGCTGGCCGCTTTCGGCGTCGTAGCGGGTGCTTTCGTGGACCGCCTGGCCGAGGCCCTGGGCCACGCCGCCGTGTACCTGGCCACGCACGATCATCGGGTTCACGGCTTTGCCCACGTCGTCCATCACGATGTAGCGCTTGACGTCTAGCATGCCGGTTTCGGGGTCGATCTCCACTTCGGCGATGTGGCAGCCGTTGGGGAAGGTGTGGCTTTTGATCTCTGCGACCTCGGCGGCATCGAGTGTGACCACGTCCTCGCCCTTGTTGGCGCGGGCGCGCTGGTGGGTGGCCAGCGCCACGATGTCGATGTTGCGGTCGGTGCCGATGATCGAGAACTTGCCTTCTTCGAACACGATGTCCGCAGGGGCGGCTTCAAGCACCTCAGATGCCGCCTGTTTGCCTTTTTCGATGACGGAGGACGCGGTGAGCAGAATGGCCTGGCCTTCGGAATAAAGGCTGCGCGCGCCGCCGGTGCCACCGCCGACAGGGATTGTGTCGGTGTCGCCCTGGATGATGCGCACCTTGTCGCCATCGACTCCGAGTTGGTCGACGGTGAGCTGCACGTAGGCGGTCTCGTGGCCCTGGCCGGTGGACTGGGTGCCGACATACACGTCCACGAAGCCGTCTTCGGCGAAGCGGATCTCGGCGCGTTCGGTGGGCGCGCCGCCGGTGGCTTCGAGGTAGTAGGCCAGGCCAATGCCGCGCTGCTTGCCGCGGGCGGCACTCTCGGCGCGACGCTTCTCGAAGCCGGCCCAGTCTGACTTCTCAAGAGCGGCGTCGAGCACGATACGGAAATCGCCGGAATCGTACAGTTTGCCGACCGGGGTCTTGTAAGGCATCTCCTCGGGCAGGACCATGTTGCGGCGGCGCAGGTCGACGCGGTCGATCTTCATCTCGTGCGCGGCGGCGTCGATCAGGCGTTCGACGAGATAGTTGCTTTCCGGCCGGCCGGCGCCGCGATAGGCGTCCACCGGCACGGTGTTGGTAAACACGCCGATGACGTTGGCGTAGACGGCCTTGAAGCCGTAGACGCTGGCCAGCACGCCGGTGCCGGCACCGGTTGGGATGAACGGCGCGAAGGTGGACAGGTAGGCGCCCATGTTGGCCACGTTGCGGGTGCGCAGCGCCAGGAATTTGCCATCGGCATCGAGCGCGATTTCACCGAGCGTGATGTTGTCGCGGCCATGCGTGTCCGACAGGAACGCCTCGGAGCGCTCGGACGCCCATTTCACCGGGCGGCCGAGCTTGCGCGCGGCGTAACAGGTCAAGACGTGCTCGGCGTAGACGAACAGCTTCATGCCGAAGCCGCCGCCGACATCGGGGGTGATGACGCGGAAGCTCTCCTGGCCGGTTTTGAACACCATTTCGCCCAGGATTCGCTTCAGCAGCCAGCCGCCCTGCGTGTTGGTGCGCAGCGTGAAGCGGTCGCCCTCGAACATCGCTAGTGCCGCGCGGGCTTCCATGGAGGAGACGACGATGCGGTTGTTCACCACTGTCAGGCGGGTGACATGGGCGGCCTGCTGGAACAAGGCATCGGTGTCGTCTTTCTGGCCGATATCCCAATCGAACACCTTGTTGCCTGGCGCCTGGTCCCACACCTGGGCCACGCCGGCATCGAGTGCGGCGCCGAGATCGGTGATGGACGGCAGGATTTCGTAGTCGATTTCCACGGCTTCGGCGGCATCGCGCGCGGCTTCGATGGTGTCGGCCACGATGAAGGCCACGGGGTCGCCGGTGTGGCGCACGAAGCCGCGGGCCAGGACGGGATGGCCGGGGTTGTGGATGTCGCTGCCGTCCTTGTTCTTGATCAGGGCCTGGCAGGGCAGTTCGCCGATGCTGTCGGCGTCGAGGTCGGCACTGGTATAGACCGCGGCCACGCCGGGCAGGGCGCGCGCGGCGTCCACATTCATCGACGTGATGCGGGCTGCGGCGTGCGGGCTGCGCAGCACGATGCCGTGCAGTTCGCCGGGCAGGGTCATGTCGTCGGTGTAGCTGCCACTGCCTTTCAGCAGGCGGGGATCCTCCACGCGGCGGACGGGCTGGGCGAGGCCGAACTTGGTCATGGATATCTCTCCGGAAAATACTCTTTTTCTAAGTTACGCCGAAAGACGCATCCGCCAAGGGCGCATGCGTTCGAAAGAGGCCGGTGGTCAGTGTCCGGATGGCGTTTTTTCGCTGAAGCCGAGCTTGCGCTTGGCCCATTCGCGACCGGATTGGAACACCACGTAGAGCATCGGGATCAGAAAAATGCCGATGGTGGATGCGGCGATCATGCCGGCGAACACCGGGGTGCCGACCGAACGGCGCGACAGCATGGCCGCGCCCTGGGCGGTGACCAGTGGCAGCAGGCCGAGAATGAACGCGATGGAGGTCATCATCACGGCACGGAAACGGGTTTTGGCGCCGAGGGCCGCGGCCTCGCGGATGCCGAGGCCGGCCTCGCGCTGTTCCTTGGCGAATTCGATGATCAGAATACCGTTTTTGGCGGCCAGCGCGATCAGCACCACCAATCCGACCTGGGCGTAGAGATTGAGGGGGCTGGCCGAAATGGTCAGGCCGATGAAGGCGCCGAGCACGCCCACCACCACCGACAGGAGCACCGGGATGGGGATGATCCAGCTTTCATACAGCGCCACCAGGAACAGGTAGGCGAACAGCACGGCAAGCGCCAGGATTGGGCCGGTCTGGCCGCCGGCCTTGATCTCCTGATAGGCGGTTCCGGTCCATTCGAAATCGTAGCCGGCGGGCAGCTGGCGTTTGGATATTTCCGTCATCGCGGTCAATGCCGCGCCAGACGACACGCCCGCGCCGGGCGAGCCGTTGATGGTGATGGACCGGTAGTTGTTGAAGCGGCTGATGGTCTGCGGCCCCAGCACGATGCGGGCATCGGCGATGGAGCGGAGCGGCACCATGGTGCCCTGCTTGTTGCGGATGAAGATGCGCCAGATGTCGGCGATTTCGGTGCGATCCGCTGCCTCGCCCTGGATGTTCACCTGCCAGGTGCGGCCGAACAGGTTGAAATCGTTCACGTAGATGCCGCCCAAGGTGGCCTGCAGCGCCTGGAACACGTCGGTGATGGCAAGCCCCAGCGTTTGCGCCTTTTCGCGGTCGATATCGAGGAACAGCGAGGGCGTGGTGGCCGAGAACGTGGAGAACACACGGGTGAGGCGCGGGTCTGCATTGGCGGGGCCGAGCAGGCCTCCCATCACGCCGCCCATTTCCACGGGCTCGCGGCCTTCGAGGTTCTGCAGCTGGTATTCGAAGCCTGAGCCGTTGCCGAGGCCGATGATGGGCGGCAGGTTGGCGGGGAACACCGCGGCCTCGCGGATCTGGCTGACGGCGCCGAACACGCGGCCGATCACCGCCTGGGCGCGATCGGCCACCGCGGTGCGCTCGGCGAAGGGTTTCAGGCGGGCCACCATGAAGAACGCGTTGCTCTGCGCGCCGCCGTCGAGCAGCGAGAAGCCCACGATTGAGATCGTGTTGCTGATCTGTGGAATGCCGGCGAGGATCTTTTCGACCTTCTTGGCCACCGCGCTCGAGCGGCTGACGGAGGCGCCGTCGGGCAACTGGCCAAAGACGAAGAACGCGCCCTGGTCCTCATCGGGCAGGAAGCCTTGCGGCGTGCGCAGCGACAGGCCGTAGGTGCCGGCGGCGAACACCGCCACCAGCACCGCGGCCAGCACGCCCACGCGCAGCAGGCGGGTGACGATGTTGGCGTAGCCGTCCCGCACCCAATCGATCCCGCGCGAGACGCGGCCGAGGATGCCGCGCTTTTCGCCGGTATGGCGCAGCAGCACGCCGCACAGGGCCGGCGACAGGGTAAGCGCGTTGATGGCCGAGATCACCATCGCCACCGAGATGGTGACGGCGAACTGGCGGAACAGCGTGCCGGAAATGCCTGGGATGAAGCCGATCGGCACGAACACCGACAGCAATACGAGGGTGATGGCGATGATCGGGCCGGTGATCTGCGCCATGGCCTTCTTGGTGGCGTCCTTCGGCGAGAGGTCCGGCTCCTCCTCCAGCACGCGTTCGACGTTTTCCACCACCACGATGGCGTCGTCCACCACGATGCCGATGGCGAGCACCATGGCGAGCAGGGAGACGGTGTTGGCCGAATAGCCGAGCGCCAGCAGCACGGCGAAGGTGCCGATCAGGGAGACGGGCACGGCCACGATGGGAATGAAGGTGGCGCGCACGTTGCCGAGGAACAGGAACACCACGATGACCACCAGCACGAACGCCTCTGCCAGCGTCTTGAGCACCTCGGCGATGGTGTCGGTCACGAAGACGGTGCTGTCAAAGAAGACCATCTTCTTCATGCCTTCGGGGAAGCGCTCGCCCAGCCGGTCCAGCGCCGCGTTCACGCGGGTGGCGGTGGTGACGGCGTTGGCGCCCGGGGCGAGATAGATGGCGACGGTGACGGCGGGGTCGCCGTTCAGCCGGCTTTCCTGATCCTGCGTGGCGGCGCCCAACTCGACGCGGGCCACATCCTTCACGCGCAGTGCCGACCCATCGAGGTTGGCGCGCACGACGATGTTGCCGAATTCCTCGGCGGTGACGAGGCGGCCCTTGGTTTGCAGGTTTATCTGGAACGAGGTGTCGTCGGCGATGGGGCGTCCGCCGAGGCGGCCCACCGGGGCCTGGATGTTCTGGCTTTGGATCGCGGCCAGGATGTCGGACGGTGCAAGCTTGAGGCTGAGCAGCCGGTCGGTCTGAAACCAGATGCGCATGGAGTAGTCGAGCGCGCCGAACAGGGCGGCCTGGCCCACGCCGGGCACGCGGCCGATGGTGTCGAGCACGTTGATGGTGACGTAGTTGGACAGGAACAGCGGCGTCTGCTTGCCGCCTTCGGAATAGAATTGCAGGAACTCCAGGATGGCGGGGCTGCGCTTTTGCACGGTGATGCCGTTGCGTTGCACTTCCTGCGGCAATTTCGAAAGTGCGGCCTGCACCCGGTTGTTGACGTTGACGGTGTTGATGTCTGGATTGGTGCCCTGCTCGAAGCTGATGGACAGCGCGTAGCTGCCATCATTGGCCGAGTTGGACTTCATGTAGATCATCTTGTCGACGCCGTTGACCTGCGCCTCCAGCGGCTGACCCACGGTTGCCTCCACCACCGCCGCGGAGGCGCCGGGATACCGGGCGGAAACCTGCACGGTGGGGGGCACGATGTCTGGAAATTGGCTGACTGGGATCTGTGTCAGCGCGATGCCGCCGGCCAGCGTGGTGACGATTGCGATGACGATGGCCATGCGTGGCCGATCGACGAAGACATCCGAGAACATGGTTCAGCCTTTCGCCGGGGTGGCGGCGGGTGCCGAGGGCGCAGGCGACGCTGCGGGCGCCGAGGGCGGAACCTTTGGGCCGGTGCCGGCGGGCGCCGGGTTGACCGGATTGCCGGGCCGGACGCGTTGGATGCCTTCGGTGATGACGGTGTCGCCTTCGGCGAGGCCCTGCAGGACGATGGCGGTATCCGGCGTGGACTGGCCAAGCTGGATGCGGCGGATCTGTGCCTTTTTCTCGCCGTCCACCACATAGACGAAGCTGCCTTGCTGGTCGGACAGCACGGCGTTGCGCGGAATGCTCAGCGCTTCCACCGGCTGCACGCCTTCGAGCACCACGGTTGCGAACGAGCCATCCACCAGGTCGCGGTTGCCGGCCTCGCCGGGCTTGGCGCCGGCGCGCAGCGGGTTGGGGAACACGGCGCGCAGATTCACCGTGTCGGTGTTGAGCTGCACCGACGGGTCCACGTAGTCGAGCTTGCCGGCGATGGCGTATTGGCGGCCGTCGGGCAGGCTGATGTGGACCGCTATGGCGGAAAAACCGCCTTTGTCGGCGTAGCGGTTGCGCAGGTCGAAGGCTGCGCGCAGCGAGATGGGGAACACCACATACATGGGGTCCTGGCTGACCACGGTGGTGAGCGCGCCGCTGGTGGGGCCGACCACGTTGCCGACGGAGACGGTGGAGCGTGCGATCTTGCCGGTAACGGGCGCGCGGATGTCGGTGTAGGCGAGGTTGATCTGCGACAATTTCAGCTGCGCCTGGGCTGCGAGAAGCTGGGCGGCCTGGCTGGCCTCGGTTGCCTGTCGGTCGTCCACCGTCGAGCGTTGGCCAGCGGGCGTGTTGAGCAGGGACTGGGCGCGGCCGAGGGTGATGGTGGCGTTGCGCAGCAGCGCCATGTTCTGCTGGACGGCGGCCTGCTTGGCGGCGAGATCGGCCTCGAAGGGTGCGCGTTCAAGGCGATAGAGCAAGTCGCCCTTCTCGACCTCGGCGCCTTCATCGAAGCTGCGCTCGGCGATGAACGCCGTCACGCGGGCCACGATGTCGACCTTGTCCACGGCGACGACCCGGCCCACGAAATTGCTGGTCTCGGTCACCGGCCGCTTCGTCGCCGTCACCACCCCCACCGCCGGCGGCCCGGCTGGGGCCTGCTGGGCCTGCGCGGGCTGTATGAGGGTGGCCTGGGTTGCGGCCGCGATGAGCGAGGCTATGATCGCAAGGCGAAAGCGCATCGTGAAACCCCGAATCAAATTTGCATGCGACGTGGTCGTCTATGCCGCAGTGCAGCGAACCCGGGGAACACTGCCACGAAAATATGTGGCACCGCCACCTTGTTGGCGGAGTGTTTGAGATTGCAACAAGTGTCACCCTGGACGGAAGTCGGGGTGGCCCACCGGGCAGGGAGACGCGGCATGGGTGAACATGTGACAGTCTGTGAAGTGGGCCCGCGCGATGGGCTGCAGATGGCGAAGTCGCGCATGCCGACCGCTGTCAAGACCCGCTGGATTGCCGCCATGGCCGCTTGTGGGGTGCCCGAGATCGAGGTGGGCAGCTTTGTGTCGCCCCGGCTGATCCCACAGATGGCCGACACCGCCGAGATCGTGCGCCGCGCCGTGCTGTTGCCGCATGTGCTGATCGTGGCCTTGGCGCCCAATCTGCGTGGCGCGCAGGATGCCTACGCCGCGGGGGCGCATCGCATCAGCGTTCCGGTCTCGGTCAGCCAGGGCCATAGCCGTGCCAACCTCAATCGGACGCCAGCCGAGCAGGTGGCGGAGGTGGCCGGCATCGTGGCGTGGGTGCGGGCGCAGCCGCGGCCCATGGAGGTGGAGGGCGCGTGTTCCACCTCGTTCGGATGTTCGTTCGATGGGCGCGTGCCGACGGCGTCGGTGGTGCGGGTGGCGTGCGGGCTGGTGGAGGCCGGCGTCGATATGGTGGGGCTGGCGGATACCGTGGGGTATGGGCATCCGGCGCTGATCCGCGAGGTGGTGCGCGCGGTGCGGGCGGAAATCGGCCCGAAGCTGGACGGCTTGCACCTGCATGACACCATGGGGTTGGGCATGGCCAACGCGCTGGCCGGACTGGAGGAGGGTGTGCGCAACTTCGACGCCGCCTTGGCCGGTTTGGGCGGGTGCCCGTTCGCACCGGGGGCTTCGGGAAACATCGTCACCGAGGATCTGGTGTTCATGTTGGAGAGCATGGGATTCCATACCGGCATCGATCTGGACCGGTTGATCCGGGCGCGGGCCATCCTGGCCGAGGGGCTGCCGGCGGAGACGCTGCGGGGCCAGGTGGCGGTGGCGGGAATTCCCCAGACGCTTCGGCCCCAGACGCTTCGAGTTGCTGCCTGAATGTCGGCTCAGATGTTGAAGGGCATCAGGGTGGTCGAGTTTGCCCACATGGTGATGGGGCCGACGACGGGGTTGGTGCTGGCCGATCTTGGTGCCGACGTGATCAAGGTGGAGCCGGCGCCGGACG
>JBBROR010000048.1:0-15760 GCA_038229175.1 Acetobacterales bacterium
GGATGTAGAACAGGACCGCGCCTCCGGCAAGTGCTAATTATGCCGCCTGCTTATCCATTTCGCGAATCACCGCCTCACCCATCACCTGCGTGCCCACCTTGGCGCAGCCCGGTGCCATCACGTCGGCCGTGCGCAGGCCACTGGCGAGCACGTTGGTGCAGGCGCGCTCGATCATCGTGGCGTCCTCGTCCATGGCGAACGAGAAGCGCAGCAGCATCGCGAAGCTCAAAATCTGTGCCAGAGGGTTTGCCAGACCCTTGCCGGCGATATCAGGGGCTGAGCCATGGATCGGCTCATACAGCGCGTGGCGGCGGCCCGAGGCGTCTACTGCACCCAATGTGGCAGATGGCAACATGCCAAGGCTGCCGGTGAGCATTGAGGCAAGATCCGACAGCAGATCGCCGAACAAATTGCCGGTCACGATCACGTCGAACTGGCGCGGGTGGCGCACAAGCTGCATCGCGCAGTTGTCAGCATACATGTGCGACAGCTCAACATCGGGGTATTCACGCGCCTGCAGGGCGGTCACGACCTGGCGCCACAGCAGGCCGCTTTCCATAACGTTGGCCTTTTCCACGCTGCACACGCGGTTCTGGCGCTTGCGGGCGAGGTCGAAGGCCACGCGAGACACGCGTTCAATCTCGTGGGTTGAATAGCTCTCGGTATTGAACCCGCGCTGCTGGCCGTCGGGCAGCGTCTCGATGCCGCGCGGCTCACCGAAATAAATACCGCCGGTGGCTTCGCGCACGATCATGATATCAAGCCCGCGCACCACGTCCGGCTTCAGCGTGCTAGCATTCACCAGCGGCTCCAGCACAATGGCGGGGCGCAGGTTGGCGAACAGCCCCAGCTCGCGGCGCAGCGTAAGAATAGAGATCTCCGGCCGCATGTCGAAGCCGAGCTTGTCCCATTGCGGACCACCGACCGAGCCGAACAGCACCGCATCGGCGGCCTTGGCCGCGGCCACCGTATCTTTGGTGATCGGCGTGCCCCGCACGTCGATGGCAGCGCCACCCACGAGATCCTCGGTGATGTTGAACGACACCTGGCGACGCCGCGCCATCCAGTCGATCAGCCGCTTCACCTCGTGCATCACTTCGGGGCCAACACCATCGCCCGGCAGCATCAGCAGATTCTTGTTCGCCGCCATCTTGGCCTCCCGCTTGGTTGGTTCAGCCGCCCGTGACGATGGGCATCCAGCTTTTTTCAGCCTTTTCACGCGCCTCGAAACCATCGATCGCTGGCGCATGCATCAGGGTCTGGCCGATATCGTCGAGACCGTTGAGCATTGTGTTCTTGCGAAATGCATCGATCTCGAACGGGATTTCATCGCCGTTCGGCCGCACCACCACCTGGCGGGCAAGATCGATCGTAAGCCGGGCGTTGCCACCCAGCTTCGAGTCTTCGATGAGCACGTCGCAGATCTTGCGCGACAGCCGCACCGGGAGGATGCCATTTTTGAAACAGTTGGCGTGGAAGATGTCGGCGAAATCGGGTGCAATGACGCAGCGAATGCCGAAATCCAGCAATGCCCAAGGTGCGTGTTCGCGGGAGCTGCCGCAGCCGAAATTCTCGTGGGCGATAAGGATTTCAGCATGGCGATAGGCTGGCTGGTTCAATACGAAATCCGGTCGCTCGGCGCCGGTTTCGTCATAGCGCAGCGTATCGAACAGATGCACGCCCAAGCCGGTGCGTTTGATCGTTTTGAGGAAGCGGGCCGGGATGATTTTGTCGGTGTCGACATTGGCCAAAGGCAAAGGCGCTGCCACACCCGTCAGCGTTGTGAAAGCCTGCATCAGACAAGCTTCCTGACGTCTGTCAGGCGCCCGGTCACGGCCGCTGCGGCGGCCATCGCAGGCGAACAAAGATGCGTCCGGCCGCCAGGACCCTGACGGCCCTCAAAATTGCGGTTGGACGTGCTGGCACACCGCTGGCCCGGCGTGAGCCTGTCGGGGTTCATACCCAGGCACATCGAGCAGCCAGCCTCTCGCCATTCGAAGCCTGCATCCAGAAATATTTTGTCCAGGCCTTCTAATTCCGCCTGCAGCTTGATCAGGCCTGAGCCCGGCACCACCATCGCGCGAACGCCGGGTGCCACATGCCGGCCGTTCGCCACGGCGGCAGCGGCGCGCATGTCCTCGATGCGGGAGTTCGTGCAACTGCCGATGAACACCACATCGACCTTGATGTCGGTCATCTTCTGCCCGGCGGTGAGGCCCATGTAGCTCAGCATGCGGCGAAGCTGCTCGCGCTTGGCCTCGTCAGGCTCGGCCTCAGGGTCTGGCACGGTTGCGGTGATGCCTGCCACCGCCTCCGGATTGGTGCCCCAGGTCACCTGCGGCACGATGGTGGCTGCGTCGATCACCACGGTCTTGTCATAGACTGCGCCGGGATCGGATGGCAGCGTGCGCCAATAGTCACACGCGTGTTCGAACGCCTCGTCCTTGGGCGCCATCGGGCGGCCCTTGATATACGCGAAGGTGGTATTGTCCGGCGCGATCATGCCGGCACGCGCGCCCGCCTCGATGGACATGTTGCAGACCGTCATGCGGCCGGCCATGTCCAAAGCGCGGATGGCCTCGCCGCCAAACTCGATCACATGGCCGTTGCCGCCGGCGGTGCCGATCGTGCCGATGATGGTGAGCACGACATCTTTCGCGGTGCAGCCGGCCGGCAAGATGCCGTCAACGCGGACCAGCATGTTCTTGGCGGGCTTTTGCAGCAATGTCTGGGTGGCCAACACGTGCTCGACCTCGGACGTGCCGATGCCGAAAGCGAGCGCGCCCATCGCACCGTGGGTCGAGGTGTGGCTGTCACCGCACACGATGGTAAAGCCGGGCAACGAAATACCCTGCTCCGGCCCAATGACGTGCACAATTCCCTGGCGTGCATCACGAACCGGGAAATATGGCACGCCGAACTCGGCCACGTTGCGCTCCAGGGTTTGTACCTGAATGCGGCTTTCCTCTTCCAGGATCGGCAGGCTTCGATCGGATGTCGGAATATTATGGTCCACTACCGCAATCGTTGCATCGGGACGGCGCACCGTGCGGCCAGCCGTCCGCAGGCCTTCGAAGGCCTGCGGGCTGGTCACTTCATGAACAAGATGCCGGTCGATATAAAGGACGCAGGTGCCGTCTGGAAGTTTTTCGACCACGTGGGCATCCCACACCTTGTCGAACAACGTCCTTTTGTTCGCCTGCATCTTCTATATCTCCCTGGCATTCGGTCAGCGGTTATTCGGCGGCGGGTGCCGCATCTTTCACAGGCGCGTCCTTCGCCACAACGTCCTTCACCACGTCACGGGCGCGCTCGGCGATGCGTGCCGACTTGCCGCTGCGGCCGCGCAGGTAATACAGCTTGGCGCGGCGCACATCGCCACGGCGCACAACGGCGATTTCGGCGATGGTTGGTGCATACAGCGGGAACACGCGCTCGACGCCCTCGCCGTAACTGATCTTTCGCACCGTGAAGTTGCTGTTCAGGCCCTTGTTGGACCGGGCGATGCACACGCCTTCAAAGTTCTGAACGCGGGTGCGCTCGCCTTCGACGACCTTCACGGCCACGCGCAGCGTGTCGCCTGGCTGGAACTTCGGAACCGGGCGCTCGGCCAAAAGCTTGGCGACCGTGTCGGCCTCATACTGCTGGATGATGTTCATGCTGTGGATCCTTTTGTCTTCATCGTATTCGGTTGCGACTCGGCAAGATAGGCGGCCCACAGATCGGGGCGGCGCTCCTGCGTGATGTCTCGGGCCGCCCGTGCACGCCAGGCGGCGATGGCTTCGTGGTTGCCCGACAGCAGCACGTCAGGCACCGCCCGGCCGCACCAGTCCGCGGGCCGGGTGTAGTGGGGGTATTCAAGCAATCCGTGGGCGAAACTTTCCTCAACGCCGCTTTCGGCCGCACCCATCACGCCGGGCAGCAGCCGCACGCAGGCATCGAGCAGCACCAGGGCGGCCGTCTCGCCGCCGGACAGCACGTAGTCGCCAACGCTGACTTCCGCCATTTTCCGAGCATCGATCACACGCTGGTCGATGCCTTCGAAGCGGCCGCACAGCACGATCACGCCGGGTCCCGCTGCAAGATCGGCCACCACCGATTGTGTGAGCGGCCGGCCGCGTGGCGTCATCACCACGAGAGGACGATCGTCGGCGCAGGCAGCGATCGCGGTCTCCAGCACGTCCGGCCGCATCACCATGCCGGCGCCGCCACCGAATGGCGCGTCGTCGACATTGCGATGTTTTCCAATCGCGTGATCACGGATGTTACGTGCGTCGATCGACCAGCTCCCTTGCTCGAGCGCACGGCCGGCGAGGGAGTGGCCGAGCGGGCCTGGGAACATCTCGGGAAACAGTGACAGGATGGTGGCGCGCCAGGTCATTCGGCGTCCTCCGCCTGCATCGCCGGCTCCACAACAACTTCAGGCGGCAGCACCACGGTGATGCGGCCGGCCGCGATGTCGATGGTGGGAACACAGGCCTTGGTAAAGGGCACGATGATGCGGCCAATTTCCAAACTCGTGCCGGCCCCGTAGTCGTGCACGGTGTCGACGCGGCCCAGCACGCGGCCCTCGGGGTCGAACGCTTCGAGGCCCATCAGATCGGCGAGGTAGAACTCCTCCTCGCCCGGCGGCGGCAATTTGTCGCGCGGGACATAAAGCCGCGTGTTGACCAATGCCTGCGCCGCCTCACGGGTGGTGAGCGGCACCCGCTTGCCTTGGACAATTTGAAAAACCTCGGCAACACCTTCGGTTTTCCACCTAAGCCGAAAGCGCCGGCCCCGATCATCATCGAGCACGCCGTAGGACGCGAGGTCGGACGGCTCGGCGGTATAGCTGTGCACATGCACAAGCCCGCGCACGCCGTGCGGCCTTCCAATCACGCCCAACAGGATGCGCGCGTCGGTCAAGTGCTAGCCTGCGGTCGCAGCAGCTTTGGCGCGCTCCTGCGCCTTCTTCTTCGGCGCGGACTGCGTGGGCTGCTCGTTATACTTCGGCATCGGGGCCAGCCCGGCATGGCCGAGGAACTTCGCCACGCGCTCGGTCGGCAGGGCGCCTTCGCTGATCCAATGGGTGATGCGCTCGCCCACCAGGCGAATGCGGTCGGCATGCTCAGCGGGGAGCATCGGGTTGTAGCTGCCGACGCGCTCGATGAAGCGGCCATCGCGCGGGCTGCGGCTGTCGGCGATCACGATGTGGTAGTAGGGGCGCTTCTTGGCGCCGGCGCGGGCAAGGCGGATCTTGAGACCCATGTTGTATTCTCTCCGTTTTCGTCAGTTGTTCGAACGTGTAAGACTTAGTGTCGTCGTCCCTGGGGCGGTCTCTGTTGGGGCATGAGCGCAGAGAGTCCCTGCCGCATCAGCCCCTTCTGCCCGAGCTTGTTCATCCGCTTCATCATGTCCGACATGTCGTCGAACTGTTTCAGCAGCTTGTTCACGTCCTGCACCGTGGTGCCCGACCCAGCCGCGATCCGCTTCTTGCGGCTGGCCTTGATCAGTTCGGGGGTGCGGCGTTCCTTGGCCGTCATCGAGCCGATGATGGCGATCTGACGGCCGATGATCTTGGGGTCCATCTTGGCGTTGCCGGCGGCCGCTGCCAGCTTGTCGCCGCCGGGAAGCATGCCGAGGATGGACGAAATACTGCCCATCTTGGTGATCTGCTTCATCTGGCTGGCGAAGTCTTGAAGGTCGAACTGCCCCTTTGCCATCTTCTTGGCCAGCTTCTCGGCATCGGCCTGGTCGACCAGTTCCGAAGCGCGCTCGACGAGCCCCACCACGTCGCCGAGACCCAAAATCCGGCCAGCCACGCGCTCTGGGTGGAATTCCTCCAGCGCGTCCAGCTTCTCGCCCGAGCCGGTCAGCTTGATCGGCGCGCCGGTGATGGCGCGCATCGACAACGCCGCACCACCACGGCTGTCGCCATCCATCCGCGTCATGACGATGCCTGTCACGCCCACCGCATCGTTGAAGGCGCGCGCTGTGTTCACGGCGTCCTGGCCGGTCATGGCGTCGACGACAAGCAAGGTCTCGGCCGGATTGGTCGCAGCCCGGATCGCCCGGACCTCGTCCATCAGCGCCTCGTCGATCGAAAGTCGGCCGGCGGTGTCGAGGATGACCACGTCGAACACTTCGCGGCGGCCAACTTCCATGGCGCGGACTGCGATCTCCAGCGGCGTCTGTCCGGCAATGATCGGCAGGCTGGAAACGCCTGCGCGCTCAGCCAATTGCTGCAACTGCAACTGCGCGGCCGGGCGCTGCGTGTCCAGGCTGGCCAGCAGCACGCGCTTGCGCTGACGCTGCAACAGCCGCAGCGCAATCTTGCCGGACGTGGTCGTTTTGCCGGAGCCCTGCAGGCCCACCATCAGAATGGGCACGGGCGATACGGCATTAAGGTTCAGCGGCACCGCGCCGGCGCCGCCCAAAGCCTCGATCAGCACGTCGTTGACGATCTTGACGACCTGCTGCCCCGGCGAGACGCTGTCCAGCACCTCCGCGCCCACGGCCCGCTCACGCGCCTTGGCGATGAAATCCTTCACCACCGGCAGCGCCACGTCCGCATCCAACAGTGCAAGTCGCACTTCGCGCAGGGCCTCGGCCACATCAAGCTCGTTCAGAGCCCCGCGGCGGCGGAGCTTGTCGAAAACCCCCGACAGCTTGCTGGACAATGAATCGAACACGAAGATCCCGATCAGGTAAGGAATGGCAGAAGACGACAGGCACCACGCAACGCAACAGGCGCCGCTGCGCGAGCACTCGCGGAGCGACGGGGAATATTCCGGCGGTATGGTCCGGGCTGCAGCCCAAGTCAAGCACTGCACGCCAGTTGCGTGACGGTCGGCCCCGCAATGGCTACGTTTCGATCGCGTCCGGCATTTTTTGAATCTGGCGGGTCTCGTGCAGCGCCAGCAGCCCCACGATCACGGTGTGCAGTTCGGCACTGTCAACCGGCTTGCGCACAAAGCTCGCCAGTTCGTCGCCCGCCAACAGCTCCGGCTGACGCGAACTCATAAAGCCGCTCATGAACACCAGCGGCAACGTGGGATTGATCTGCCGGGCCTGGGCGGCAAGGGCCCAACCGTCGGTGGCATCGTTGAGAACGATGTCGGTGAGCATCAGGTCCACGCCACGCGCAACCTGGTCCAGAACCTCGGCCACCGTTACGGCCTCCGTTACGTCGTAGCCATTCGCACGAAGCCTTCGGGTGATGCTGTCACGCACCGTGGCATTGTCTTCGACCAGCAGAACACGCTTTGGGCACGGGGGTATCCGATGCGTGGGTGCAGGCAGACCCAGGCTGAGCAACGACGATGTCGGCGCAACCGGCATAGCGTTGGATACAAGCCCCACGATGGCGTCGCTGGGTGAGCCGTCCTTCAGCAGCGGCAGCAGAAGTCTCACCTGCGTGCCGAGCCCCGGTGCGCTGTCAAGCGTCAGTTGGCCACCAGATTGTCGCGCAAATCCCACAGCAGCCGAAAGCCCCAGGCCGAGGCGCCGGCTGTCGGGCCGACCATCGGGGCTGGATGAGAAGCCCGGCTCCATCGCATGGGCAAGCGTGAAGGCATCCATCCCCGGCCCCGCGTCATCCACCACCAAGGCCACCATTTCTGCGCACCCGCTCTGCACAAGGTTCATCGTCAACCTGATCTCGGCACGCGGAGGCGTTGCGTCGGCGGCATTGCGCAACAGCGCCATCAGACAGGTCTCAAGGGCATCCGGGTCGACCGAGACGAGCACCGGGCAGCCGGGGTTCGCCGGAAATTCGAACAATAAAGTCTGCCCGGGGTCGAGCGCCGCCGACAGATTGTGGTGGCGCTTGGAGAGTTCTATTTCCAGATCCACCATCCGTGGCCGCAGAACGGCCCGCTCGGCATAGCACAGCAGCCGTTGCGTGAGTTGGGTGCCCAACGCCGCGGCGCCAATCATGGAACGGCTCAGCACCTGCAACCGAACATCGTCAGGTGCCACCACGCCGACCATTTCGGCGTCGAACGCCAGGACCGTCAACACGTTGTTGAAGGTATGGGCAACCTCTGCGGCCAGGCGGCGCGTCACCGCGTTTCGATCCGCCGGCGCCATGATCGGATCGCAAGAGCGCGCGCCGGCGCCGGCTTGGCCCGTCGGCATCCGCTTGGCACGCCACAGCCAGAACGCCGCCAGAACGCCCAGCGCCAGCGCCGCCACGCCATGCGGCTGGATCGGCCGCCGCGCTGCCTGGCCGGTGTCGATTACAAGCGTGGCGGGCCACGGATCGAGCTTGCGATAAAACACGTCGTGCGCACCATCCTCCATCGCCAGCCGCATCATGCCCGCGGTCGACTCCATCCGGCGCAGCACGGTCCAATCCAAGCCTGACGACGCCTTGGCCATTTTCGTGAGCAGACCAGGCTCGGCAATCGCGGCATCGTCATGCCCGATCAACCAAATGCGGTCCCTTACCGCGCGGGCGGACGGCATGTCCGCCCCCAAGGTCAGCACGGTTACGCGCCCCGGCAAGCGCCACTCGGGGAGCCGAAAGCTAACCCCCACTCCCACCATCGCGGGCAGACTGGATGCCTCGCTGATCCGGACAAGAACGGGAGCCGCATCCTGCTCTCGGCCCTGGGCCTCATCCAGCGGCTGGCCCGCGGACGGTGACGGCGCGAAAGGTTGCACCACCTGTAAATCGTCACCAGCACGACGCAGCGTGCTCGCCTGGTTCCGCCAGGCTTCCATCACAACACGACCGGTCTCATCGGATACCACGATGGCGCGAAGTTCCGGATGCCGCTGCACCATCTCGCCCAGAATAGCCTCGAACCTGCCGCCAAGCCCGGTAAGTGGAATGACGGCGCCGACGAAACCCGCCAACACGGCCTGGGACTGCAGAAGTTCCACCGTCTCGCCAGCGAGGCTTTCACCGGTCTGCTGCCACATGGCACGCCGCAGGGTGCCCAGCCTATTTTCGCCGACCACCCAAACGACTGCCGCCGCCACCAGGCACATCACGGCAAACGCAACGCACAAAAAGCGGCGGTCAAGGCGGCCGATCATCGCCTCGTAGTGCCATCGACAGCAGCCGGGCCGAGTCTGGCTCGCGTCTCCAGCGTTGGCACATGGTCTGCCATCCAGATGGCTTGCGCTCCCCGGGCTTTGTCCACACCGGAGCCAAGAATATCCTGCCGACGTGTTATCTCGATGCTTGCATGAAGTCACCGGCATGAACAGTCGGGGCGGCAACGGCCCGGGAGAGACGCCTGCCGCCTGTGCAACCGTTACCTCGGCGTCAGCACCATCACCATCTGGCGGTTTTCCATCTTCGGCATCTGTTCAACCTTGGTGGCAAGATCCATGTCCGCCCGAATGCGCTCGAGCACCTTGATGCCGAGATCCTGGTGCGCCATTTCGCGGCCGCGGAAACGCAGCGTTACCTTCACCTTGTCGCCCTCGTCGATGAAGGACTTCATGGCACGCAGCTTCACCTGATAATCGTTCTCGTCAATGTTCGGACGAACCTTGACCTCTTTGATTTCAATGACTTTCTGCTTCTTTTTGGCTTCGTTCTTCTTTTTCTGCTGTTCGTATTTGAACTTGCCGAAATCGAGGATCTTCACCACCGGCGGCTCGGCGTTGGGACTGATCTCGAGCAGGTCGAGACCTACGCTGTAGGCGCGCAGAAGTGCATCGCGGGCGGTCATCACGCCCTGCATTTCGCCGTCTTCGTCGATCAGTCGAACCGACGCTGCGCGAATTTCTTCGTTCACGCGGGGGCCGTCACGGTTGGGGGAGGCGGGCATCGGTGGTCTGGCTATGGTGGTCTCCTGTCGATGTTTCGGGGCGATCAGAACGCGCCGCAGGCCGGCCGTGCCGGTCTGAGGCTTATTTCAAAGTCCGCCGCATAGGTTGTGCCTGTCCGATCCTTTCGGATCAAGCAATGTCACATACAAGCAATGCTGGGCTGCAAGCGGGGTGAACCATTCGTTTCAGGAACGGTATTCCAATATCATGACACCAGGATCTCCAGATCCTGGTCCCGGCCTTCTCTCGCCAGGTCGGGAGCCGACGCCTCGCGTGCAAGAAGGCTCACGGCGTCCTCCAACGTCAGCGTCTCCTGCTTTTCCACACCAAGCCGGCGGAGCACCACGGTGCGGGCCTCGGCTTCCTTACGGCCGACGATGGCAATTACCGGCACGTGCTGCAGGCTGTGGTCGCGGATTTTCGCATTGATCTTCGAATTCGCGGTGTCGGTGACAACTGTGAGCCCCGCCGCCTTTAACGCCGCCGCCACTTCGAACGCGAAAGGATCGGCATCCGAAACCACGGTTGCGATCGCCACCTGAACCGGAGCCAGCCAAAGCGGGAAACGGCCAGCATATTGTTCAATCAAAATGCCAAGAAAGCGTTCGAAGCTGCCCAGAATGGCCCGGTGCAGCATCACAGGGCGGTGGCGCGCGCCGTCCTCACCGACATATTCGGCATCCAACCGCTCGGGCAGCACGAAATCGACCTGCAACGTGCCGCACTGCCAATCGCGGCCGATGGCGTCGCGCAGCACGAATTCCAGCTTTGGGCCGTAGAAAGCGCCCTCCCCTGGGTTCAATTCGTAGTCGACGCCAGCGATGGCGCAGGCCTCCTTCAACGCGCCCTCGGCCCGATCCCAGGTCTCGTCGCTGCCGGCTCTCTTTTCGGGGCGGTCGGAGAACTTCACGCGGAATTCGGGGAAACCGAAATCGCGGTACACCGAGGACAGCAGCGCCACGAAGCGCACCGTCTCCGCCGCGATCTGCGCCTCGGTACAGAAGATATGGGCGTCGTCCTGGGTGAAGGCGCGCACCCGCATGATGCCGTGCAGGGCGCCCGATGGCTCATAGCGATGACACGCGCCAAATTCGGCCATGCGCAGCGGAAGTTCCCGATACGAACGCAGGCCTTGGCGGAAGATGAGCACATGGCAAGGGCAGTTCATCGGCTTCAGCGCAAGAGTTTTGTCCTCGTCGTCCACCTGCGCCTGGAACATATGTTCACGGTACTTTTCCCAATGACCAGAAGCCTCCCAGAGCGCGCGATCGACGAGTTGGGGCGTTTTCACCTCGTCATAGCCGCCGGTCTCAAGCCGGCGGCGCATGTAGGACTCAACAGTGCGATAGAGTTTCCAACCCTTTGGATGCCAGAACACGCTGCCGGTGGCCTCTTCCTGCATGTGGAAAAGGTTCATATCCTTGCCGATGCGGCGATGGTCGCGCTTTTCGGCTTCCTCCAGCATGTGCAGATACGCGTCCAGTTCCTTCTGGTCGCGCCACGCGGTGCCGTAAATGCGGGACAGCATGGCGTTGCGATGATCGCCCCGCCAATACGCGCCCGCCACCTTCATCAGCTTGAAGGCGGTGCCGACATCGCCGGTCCCGCGCATATGTGGACCACGACAGAGATCGATCCAATCGCCCTGGCTGTAGAAGGTGATGGTCTGGTCGGGGCCGAGATCGCGGATCAGCTCTGCTTTGTAAGTCTCGCCCTTCGCCTCGAAGAAGGCGATGGCTTCGTCACGGTCCTGCACGCTGCGCACGAACGGCGAATTGCGCGCCACGATCTCGCGCATCTTCGCCTCGATCGCAGGAAAATCGGCCGTGGTGAACGGCTCGTTGCGCGCAAAATCATAATAAAAGCCATTCTCGATCGATGGGCCGATCGTCACCTGGGTGCCGGGGAACAGATCCTGCACCGCTTCGGCCAGCACATGCGCGGTGTCGTGACGGATCAGTTCCAGCGCGTCGACATCACGTCGGGTGATGAACACCACCTGGGCGTCATCGGCGATTTCGGTGGACAGATCGACCATCTTGCCGTCGAGCTTCATGGCGAGCGCGGCCTTGGCGAGGCCGGGGCCGATCGAGGCGGCCACCGTCGTGCCCGTCACCGGTCCGTCGAAGCGGCGCTCGGATCCGTCGGGCAGAGTGATGGCGGGCATGGCACGTCCTTGTCAGAACTCGGGGTCAGAATCCAGGTCCTTCGTATGCCGCTACGTCAGGGCTTCCACAACCCGTGCCACCGCAAGGTCTGCCAACACATCAGCGCGCAGAACGACGGGCCATTCGCCCAACGGGCCGCGTGGCGCGGTCATGCTGGGCTCACTGTCGGCGGAGAACAACACGATGCATGGGCAGCCGACGCTGGCGGCGATATGCATCGGACCGGTGTCGTTGCCAATGGCGAGCGCGGCACGGGCGGCGATGGCGAAAATCTGCGCCAGGTCGGTGCGGCCGGTGAGATCGATGCAAGCGGGGCACGCTGCCTTGATCGTTGCCGCCAGCCCCGCCTCTGACTGCGCACCGATCACCACCGGAACCAGGCCGCGTCTTGCGAGCTGCGTGGCCAGCTCGGCAAAATGCTGCACCGGCCAGCGCTTCGCCGGGCGAGACGGCGCGGCCCCCGCCACCAGCAGGGCAAACCGCTTCGGCAGATCCGGCACCGGCGCGTCCACCAGCCATGCCAGCGACGGCTTCGGGAACGAATTGATGCCGGCAAGACGCAACTGGTCCCGCTGACGCTCGATCGTGTGCATCATCTCGCGCGCCAAATCGTCCTGCGGAAAGCGGCAACCCTGGGCGATGCCCGACCAGGGGGGCTGTCGCGCGAGTGTAAAATAACGGGAAGATCGGCCGGAGGTTTGAAGGTCATAAACCATATCAAACCCACGAAGCTGCCGTGCCAGGTTCAGCAGCGATGGCAACTGCCACCAGGCAGGCCGGGTGTCCACCTCCACCCTGTCGAACCACGGCGAGCCAGCAGCCAGCGTTGAGAAGGGCTTTGTGGTCAGAAGCGTGATTTCGGCATCCGGATGATGCGCGCGAATGGCCGCGAACGGGCCGAACGACAGGACGAAATCGCCAAGGGCCGACAGCCGGATGACCAGCACCCGCCGCGCCGGCTTCACCCGAGCAGCTCGCGATAGACGTCCAATGTCGCCGCCTGCATGCGCGCCACGGTGTAGTTCGCGATCACCGAAGCCCGCGCCGCCTGCCCGATCTCGGCGCGCGCCGCGTCGGACAGGCCGAGCACATAATCCAGCCCAGCCGCCAGTTCGGAGGCATCACCCGGCGTGACCCGCCAGCCTGTTAAATCGTGCTCGATCGTCTCGACCGCGCCGCCATGGTCGGTGGCGATCACCGGGGCTGCCATCGACTGCGCCTCGATCACCACGCGGCCGAAGGCTTCAGGGTCGGTGGAGCAGTTCACCACGACATCGGCCAGGCGAAGGGCAGCCGGCATGTCGTCGCAATGGCCGACGATCCGCACGCGTTGGGCCACGCCGAGCGCCTGGGCCTGGGCCGACAGCTCGGCCACGTATTTCGAACGCCCCTGGTCGTCGCCCACCAGCACCGCGCAGACATCCTGGTTTGCCATGCGCGAGAGTGCGTCGATCAGGACCCCCTGCCCCTTCCAGCGCGTGATCCTGCCGGGCAGCAGCACCACCGGCTGGCCATCCTCCAGCCGCCACGCACGCGATAGACGCATGATCCGTGGCGGTGTCACGGTGTCCGGATCGAAGATCGCCGGGTCGACGCCACGATGGATGGTGCGGATTTTCGCGGGATCGGTGCGGTGGCGGTTCTCGATCAGCTCGGCGATGAAGCGGCTGATGGCGATCACGCGGTCGCCGCTGGCCATGACGGCGTTGTAGCGCCGCTTGAACCAGAGGTTTTCGTTGTAGGCACCGTGATAGGTCGTAACGAACCGCACGCCCATACGCCGCGCCGCGATCGCCGCCGACCAGGCCGGCGCGCGGGAGCGGGCGTGCACGATATCCACCCGCTCGTTACGGATCAGCCGTTCCAGGGCGCCCGCATTCGCCCAGATTCGCCGGGGATTCTTTGTGTCCAGGGCCATGAGAAAATTGCGCGCACCGGCCCGCTCCACCGCCGCACTCAGCATGCCGCCGGCGCTCGCCACCAGCGGACGGCCGCCGGCGCGCGCAATGGCCGCCGCGATTTCCACCGTGCCACGCTCCACGCCGCCGCCGCCCAAGGCTGGCAGCACCTGCAGAACGGCGGGATAGGCGGTATCGGAAGAGCTCGGCATGTTCGGGCTATAACATGCAGCGCTGGCTTTGAAAGGATCGTGCCTTGGAACAAACCGGACATCTCGTGCGGGCAGACGGCGTGGCCCTGGCATGGGCACATCTGCCTGGAACCAAACCTACGATCATATTCCTTCCGGGCTTCCACAGTAACATGGCTGGCTCCAAGGCCCTGGCATTGCGGGATTATTGCGCAAATCACGGTCATGCCATGCTGCGGCTGGATTACTCCGGCCACGGCGCCAGCGGGGGCGCCTTCGAGGATGGCAGCATCGGCCAGTGGGCGCAGGACGCGCGAGCGGTGATCGAAGACCGTGTCCAAGGCCGCATGATCCTGGTGGGATCGTCGATGGGCGGATGGATCGCGCTGCTGCTGTCACGGCTCTTTGGAACCCGAGTCGCAGGCCTGGTCGGCATCGCGGCCGCGCCGGATTTTACGGAGACGCTGATGTGGGACTCGATGGCGCCGATCGAACGGAAGGCCCTGATGGAAAAGGGCCAAATCAGCATCCCGAGCGAGTATGGCACCCCTCTCGTGATCACCCGCGCCCTGATCGAGGATGGCAGAAATCACCTGGTATTGGGCCGGCCCATCTCGCTCGACGCCCCAATCCGGCTCCTGCAGGGCCAACGCGACCCGGACGTGCCGTGGGAAACCGCGCTCAAGATCGCGGCCCAGGTCACGTCGGACGACGTCCGGGTCGTGTTGATCAAGGACGGCGATCACCGCCTGTCACGGCCCGGTGATCTCGCGCTCCTGATCGACACCGTGGCCACGCTCCTCGGCGAGAATGGACGCTAGGCCTTCGCGGTAGCCGGGGTAGCGCCAGCGATAGCCCAACTCACGCTGCGTGATGGCCGACGCCACCTTGCGGTTGTCAGCCCAAAAGCTGCGCGCCATCTCGCCCATGCCGGAAAGCGCGTCCGCGTAAGGAATGCCCGGCGGCACCGGCAGGCCGAGCAGCTCTGCCGCAACCTGCGTTACCACTGCACTTTCCTCCGGCTGGTCGTCCGCCAGATGCAGCACGCGCACGCCCGGGCCCCGATTTTGCCCGATCGCTGCCATGACGGCACCGGCGATGTCGTCGCGATGAATGCGGCCAAATGCGTGGCCCGGCTTCAGCACGCGCCGCGCGGTGCCGGCCCTGAGATCGTCGAGAATCGAGCGGCCTGGCCCGTAGATCCCGGCCACCCTGAACAGATCGACCGCCACGTGACCAGCCAGGCCACTCCAGGCGCGCTCCGCCGCAAGCCGTCGCCTGGCGCGTGGCGCCGTGCCGGCCGCCTTTGTTTTCTCGTCCACCCAACCGCCGCCCTGGTCGCCATAGACGCCGGTGGTGGAGAAATAGCCGGCCCAGCGCAGGGTTCGGGAGGCCTGCAGGATCGCACCGAACTGCACCAAAACCGGGTCCCCCCCCTCGCCCGGCGGGGCCGTGGCCAGCACATGCGTCGCGTCTGCCAAAGCCGGTCCGGCATCGGCGAACCCCACGATCTCCACGCCATCAGGTGCATGAACACCCATCGGATCACGGCTGGTTGCCGTCACCTTCATCCCAAGCCTCACCGCGGCCCGGGCCACGGCCGCCCCTGAATAGCCAAGGCCGCAAATCACGAAATGCAGATCAGACATGGCCATGTTTGCCCCCATTCCCGCAGCACACTACACTTAACCTTGCCATGAAAACGCGTAATGCGATCATCGGCGGGGCCGCC
>JBBROR010000049.1:0-15664 GCA_038229175.1 Acetobacterales bacterium
CTTCCGCTTTCCGCAGGTGGGCGAGATCGACGTGCGCGGCATGAACATCGAGCTGCGCGCGGCGCTGGAGCCCTGGCACGTGCTGGGCGAGGAAGCAGCTCCCGGCGGCACGGTGCGCTACGTCGACAGCTCCGCGGAGCGCTTGCAGGTGCGCGTGCGCAACTGGGTGGACGAGCGTTACGTGCTCGCCTGCAATGGCGTGGCCCTGCCGCTCAGCCGCACCGATCGCGTGGGGGACTACGTGGCCGGCGTGCGCTTCAAGGCCTGGCGGCCGCCGAACGCGCTGCACCCCACCATCTCCGCGCAGACGCCGTTGGTGTTCGACGTGTATGACCGCTTCTCCCGCCGCAGCCTGGGCGGTATGACGCATCATGTCTCGCATCCCGGTGGGCGCAGCTACGACGACTTCCCGGTGAACGCCAACTCCGCCGAGGCCCGTCGCCGTTCGCGGTTCTTCCCGTTCGGGCACACGCAGGGAGAAATGGTCGAGCCGAAGCTGGTAGTGGGACGCGACCACCCACGCACCCTGGATCTGCGGAGGTTTGCATGAACGCGCCCATTCCGGCTGGCACCAAGATTGGCCATGTGCATCTGAAGGTGGCCAATCTCGACCGTGCGCTCCGTTTCTATTGCGGGGTGCTGGGCTTCGAAGTGACGCGCCGGATCGGCGAGCAGGTGGCGTTCATTTCGGCAGGTGGCTATCACCATCATCTGGGCCTGAACACATGGGACAGCATGGATGGATCGCCGCCCGCGCCGGGAACCACAGGGCTGTATCACACCGCAATCCTGTATCCGTCGCGCGCGGACCTCGCGGACGCATACCGCCGCGTAATGGCCGCCGGCATCCCGCTGGACGGCTATGCGGATCACGGCGTCAGCATTGCACTGTATTTGCGCGACCCCGATCAGAACGGTGTGGAGCTGTATTACGACAAGCCCGAAGCAGAATGGCCGCACGACGAAGCGGGCAATCTTGTAATGTACAACAAACGCTTCGACCTGGACGCTTTGCTAGATTCGTAAGGTAGACACAGTTCCCCTACGGTTTCTCCCTGTCCCCCGGCGCAATGCCGTAAGGCTTCAGCAATGTCCACACATGGGCCGGGATCATGTTGCGCATCCTGGCCGGATGTTGGCGCCGCAGATGCATCACCGTCTCGGCGGCCTTCATCTCCACCCGCGTTCGCGCGAATTCCAGGCCGCGCGGTCCGATCCGCGGCATCAGCCAGCCAACGATAGGCCGCACCCAGTTCGGCATTCCGCGCAACGGCAGCCCGCCGGCCGCACGCTCCACATTCTTGATGAAGCCGGCCACCGCCCCCTTCCGCTTGCCCTTGCTGCCCGGTTCGGACACCGTAATCTCATCACCGAGAAGCGATAGCATCTCCTCCCCGCGTTCGTTGCGAACCAGCAGCCATTGCTCTCCTTCACCTCCCATATAGCCCACGGTGATATCGGCCAGAACATTGGTGTAATCGACGCAGGTGCGGCAGGTGAGCGGGAAGAAGTCCGGCGGTAGTTTCGAGATCGGCAGCTTCAGGAATGGAATTTCCTTGATCCGCCCATCTCGGAACCGCAATTCCACATGATAGTCGGCGCGGAACTCCAGATAGGTGATGGTGGTGGGGTCTTCGGCCAGCAAAGCCAGGAAGGTATGAAAATTCTCCGTGGTGGTGTTGTCCGAACAAGGCGTGCCGATCACGTATAGCCGCTCAAACCCTAATTCTTTCTCAAGAGCGCGGAGCGCATGCACCTGGCAGGGTATGCCGATAATGGCCACGCGGGTGAAACCGCGGGCACGGGCTGGTTCCAGCAAGGCGAGCAGCGGCGCATAGCCCATCCGCATGCCACGGACCTCTGCCATCCCAGCCGCCTCGGTTACCAGGACCGGCAGCGGACGCCAGGAATCGGCAGGGTCCGGCGCCATGGTCAGCACCGCTTGCACGGCGCCCGTTTCCAGCAGTCGCGCGGCGATGCGGGTGGTGATGCCCGTCCATTGCGCACCGTGCAGCGGCGTTTTCATCGCTGCGCGCAGCATTCTGCGAAACGGGCCGAAATGCAGTTCGTCCGCGCGCGTTGCGTCGCGCGCACGGCCATGCACCTGCGCCTCCATCGCGGGATAGTCGGGTTTGATGAACTGGCAGGCCCGGCCGCACGCCTTGGCATCTTGCATGCGTGAGACGCCACAATCGGTGCAAAGTCCGCGGGGTGCGGCGGGGCCGATGGCTGGCGCAAAGATTGGGCCGATCGCGTTATCATCGGGCTGCATCTGATTGTGATCCGTGTTGGCTTTTCAGCCTATCGCATCCATTCGACGTTGAAACCCCGTGTTATCAGCGACACGAAAGACACGGACTGTTAACGTGTGGTGCTCATGATGGCGGTGGGATCAACCTTGATGGTGGGACGATCATGCCGGAGCGAACGAAGGATTGGCATTCGCGTGACACGGCCGGCCGCGATGGACGAAATGGTGGACGGCAAAGGGGGATTGCGCACGCATTGGCGCAGCCTGCTGGGCTCCTTCTCGGCGCTTGGCGAAGGCGGTCTGGCGGAGCGTGCCCAACGCCTGACCCGCGCCTTCGAGGAGGAGGGCGTAACCTCCGTTCTGCCTGGCGCCACCGCACACGAGCAATCCTGGCGCTGCGATCCTGTTCCGCTGCCGATCCCGGCCGCCGAGTTCAGCGAACTGGAGGCCGGGCTGGCCCAGCGCGCCACGTTGCTGGACGCGCTTTTGGCGGATATTTATGGGCCTCAGAGGTTATTGGCCGACGGCTTGCTGCCTCCGGCTTTGGTTTACAACAATGCGTCGTTTTTGCGCGCTTGCAGGTTCTTCGACACGCCGTCTCGCCTGCAATTCTACGCCGCCGATCTGGTGCGTGGGCCGGATGGGGCTTGGCGGGTGTTGGCGGATCGCACGTCCGGTGCCGCGGGAATTGGCTTCGCACGGGAAAACCGACGTCTTTTGACGCGCGTGATGCCTGAGGCATTTCACCAGATGCAGGTGCGCCAATTGCGCCCGTTCTTCGATCTTTGGCAGGACAGCCTGCAGAAACTTGCGGCGCCACGCTCCGGCGAACACGCGGTGGGCCGGAAAGCCAATCCGACTGTGGCGCTGCTGACCCCGGGGACCGGGGCTGCGCAATGGTTCGAGCACATGTACTTGTCGCGCGAATTGTCCTGCGCGCTGGTCGAGGGTGGCGATCTTACGGTGCGCAACGGGACACTGTTCCTGAAAACCCTGCGCGGCCTGCAGCAGGTGGACGTGCTGCTGCGTCGGGTGGACGGCCGGATGATTGACCCGCTGGAGCTCGATCACGGCAGCCTGCTGGGTGTGCCGGGCCTGCTCGATACCGCGCGTACCGGCGCCGTGCGCATCAGCAACGACGCAGGGTCGGGTGCGGCGGAAGCGCCGGCGCTGGCAGCGTTCCTGCCGGCCCTGTGCATGCGCCTGCTGGACGAACGTTTGTTGCTGCAAAGCGTGCCCACGATGTGGCTGGGCGAACACAGGGCGCGCTCCGTGGTCCAACAGGACCCCAGCCGCTGGCTTATCCGCTCGGCGACGGATGGCGGCGCGCAAGGACTGGTCCCGGCCAGCATGCAGCCACCCGATCGGGCCGCCTTGTTGCGCAAAATCGAGATGCGACCCTGGGAATGGGCTGCCACGGCATCAATTCCACCGTCGGTGGCGCCGTGTCTGGACGGAAATGGCCTGACGCCGAGGCCAATCGTGATGCGGCTTTTCATGGTGCATGACGGCGTTCGCTGGCAGGCCCTTCAAGGCGGCCTGGCCCGCGTGCTTGAAACCGCCGACCATATGGCGGGTCGCCTGCCGCCGGGCGGTCTGGCGAAGGATGTCTGGGTGCTGAACGCGGAACGTGGCGACGTGGCGGGGCCATTACCCGCCGCGGCTCCCATGCTGCAGATCAGGCGTGCCACCGGCGATTTGCCGAGCAGGGTGGCGGACAATCTGTTTTGGCTCGGCCGCTACGTGGAGCGGCTTGAACATTCGGCCAGGCTTATTCGCGCCGCCATCGCGCGGCTCGCACGAGGCACCGGTCTGAGCGCGCGCGAAGGGGTGGAATTGCAATGCCTCGCCCGCTGCCTGGTGGAGGCCGGATGTGTTCCGGCCGAATTGGGCAATGGAAGCTCCAGCACCACGTCGTTGGCGGAGGCGCTGCTGGCCTGCGTGCGCGAAGGCGGAATGCTGCACGACCGGTTCAATGCCGTCAGCCGATTGACAGAAAGTGTGCGCGATCGTCTCACCGGCGACATGTATGCAACCTTCACCCAGGCATTGCGTACGGCACGGGCCAATGCCGCGACGGTGGGGCGCAGTCTCGATGGATTAAGCCATGCCATGGTATCGATCCAACGCTATTCCACCTCGGTGGCGGGCGTTGCCGCGGAGAGTATGGTGCGTGGTGGTGGGTGGCTCTTCCTGGACCTGGGCCGACGCGTGGAGCGCGCCCATGCCGTCACGGGTGAGATCGCCATCGCACTCGACCACGCGCCTGAGCGGATCGAGACAGGGCTTCGGCTGGTGCTGGAACTGTGCGACAGCGCCATCACCTACCGCACCCGATACCTGAATGTATTGCAGCCTGCGCCTGTGCTTGATCTCGTGCTGGCCGATCAGGGCAATCCGCGCGGGCTCGCGTTTCAGCTCGTGGCCATTCATGGGCTGCTGGACGAACTGACCGAGGGCGACGGCCGGGAAATGCTGGCAGGCGCGGCGGCCGGTCTGCTGGCCGAGGCCGAGGCTTTGGTGGAAGCGGTGCTTGAAGCAAAGGACCAGGCAATCGCCGCGTCGGGGCTGCCACCGAAGCTGGAAAGCATCGCCGGCGCTCTCTCTGAATTGTCGGACCGCATCACGCGGCGTTACTTCGCGCTGCTGCCGGTGGCCCAGACCTTGGGCGTAGGGCCCGAGGCGGATGATCCGGCCGATGGGCTGTCCGTCGAGCTCGTGGGTGCGGCGTGAAATACCGTGTCTCGCATACCACGACCTACACCTATGCACGGCCGGTGGACCTTGCCAGCCACATGCTTCATTTGAGCCCCCGCAGCTTTTTGGGCCAAAAAGTTTTGTGGTCAGATCTGCAGGCGGATCCGCCGCCTTCGCGTGTCAATGTGGGGGCCGATCATTTCGGCAACCACGTGTCATGGATGTTCATGGATCGCCGCCACGACACTTTCGCAGTGACCGTCAAGGCCGAGGTGGACGTGGCGTTCCCGCTGCCGCCCAAGGCCTGCGATACCATGCCATGGGAAGATGTGGCGAAGGCCGCGTCCGCGGGTGGCTCGGATGGCTGGCAGGCGGCCGAGTTCATTTTTGATAGCCCGATGATTCCAACCGAACCCGCCGCCGGCGCATATGCCAGCCCATGCTTCTCACCGGGGCGCCCGATTCTATCGGCGTTGCTGGAGCTCAACGGCCGGATCCGCAAGGAATTCAGCTTCAAGGCCGGCGTGACCAACGTACATACCCCGGTGTCGCGCGTGCTCTCCCAGCGTGCGGGCGTGTGTCAGGATTTCACGCATCTGATGATTGCCGCGCTCCGCATGCACGGGCTACCGGCCAGGTATGTGTCGGGGTATCTACGGACCAAGCCGCCGCCGGGCACCAAGCCGAGGCTGGGTGCCGACCAGTCTCATGCCTGGGTGGGGGCCTGGCTTGGCCCGCAGCATGGCTGGGTGGATCTTGACCCGACCAACGATCTGGTGGTGCATGACGAGCACGTGGTGCTGGCATGGGGCCGCGACTATGGCGACATCAGCCCGGTCCGTGGTGTGATTCTGGGCGGGGGCCGGCACAGCGTTTCGGTGGGCGTGGATCTCGAGCCGATCTGAGCCGATCGAGTGTTCTTGCGTGTCCCGTTGACCGTTCCTTAACCCTTTGGGCGCAGACTGAAACTCTGTCTGCTCCAAAGGTGGTTGCGGTGTTTCACGAAAAGCTTCCGACGTTCTGTGACAGATTGCCGCTGCCGCTGGTGCAGGGGGCCGCGGCTTTGGCCACCGCCGCCTCGGAGGGTGTGCAGGTTGAAACTCTGCTGGCTGGACTGTCCGGCCCATTTCTCAATGATGCCGCCATGTTGGCCGCAGCGTTCGACACGGCTGTTCTCTCGTTCCTGTCCGCGCGGCCCATACTTGGCGCTGCGCTGCAGGAGGATCTGCTTGGCCAGTGCCGGATGTTCCGCGTGGCAGACGGCCCATTGGCGCGGGGCAAGGCATACCCTTTGCGGCTGCTGGCCTTCGCGGCCCCTGGCGATCTGCAGGTGAACATGCCGATCGAGTTCATCACGCGTCATCTGAACGTTCGTCTTGATATTGTCTATGTCTTGCCTGGCCTGCCGTTGCCGGATGTTTTGCCGGATCATGACGTTGCGATCTGTGTCATCAGCGACTCTGCTCCGGACGCCCTGCTGCGGCTGGTGCCGCTCTTGGCACGCTGGCCGCGCCCCGTATTGAACGACCCGGGCCGGGTGGCTTGTGGCCGGATCGGGGATCTGACGCGAGACGGCATCGCCCGGCTCTTTGCTGATACACCAGGGATCGAAGTCCCCCCGACGGTTTCGAGAACGCGCAGCGAAATGGCCGCGTTCCTCGCGGATGAGCAACCGGTGTCGTCCCTGGTGCCCAACGCAAATTGGCCGCTGCTGGCGCGTCCCGTTGGTTCACATGCTGGAAGGCTAGTGGAACGCTTGGGTGCCCGGGATGAGCTGCAGTTTTACTTTGAAAGCGTTTTGTCTGAACGGTTCTATCTGTCGCGTTTCGTCGACTATCGTGATCAGGACGGTTTGTATCGCAAATATCGGCTCGCCTTGATTCAGGGGAAGGCTTTTCTTTGCCATATGGCAGTTTCAGATCACTGGATGATCCATTATCTGAATGCCGGCATGGCAGAGTGTGCCGCTAAGCGGGCGGATGAGGCGCGGGCCATGGCGGAATTCGAGAGTGGTTTTGGCAGGCGTCACAGCCGCGCGATCGCAATCGTCCAAGAACGCCTTGGTTTCGATTATGTGCTTCTGGATTGCGCAGAGGGCCCGAATGGCCAGCTGCTTTTGTTTGAGGTGGAGATGGCGGCGATCATTCACCAGCTCGATCCCGAAGACCTGTTCCCCTACAAACTCCCGCAGATGCGGCGGATCTTCCAGGCTTTTGGCGCTATGCTGGAGCAGGCCGCGGGGCGGGTGCTGGCGTGATCCAAGTGCTACGCGGCAGCGGCGACGGCGCGTCCATTGGAAATTCGGAAAATCCGATCCAGGCGTTCTACCCCGGTCAGCCGGTGGGCTATCAGGATAATGCTTCTCGTGTCCGCGATATCGTTCAGCGTTGTCAGAAAGGCCCGTTCCGTGTCGACATCGAGCCCAGCGCAAGGTTCATCGAGGATCAGAATGCGCGCGGGGGAGAGCAACGCCCGGGCAAGTGCCAGCCGGCGCCCTTGCCCGCCGGAAAATTGCTGGCCGCCCTCGCCGAGATAGAAGTCCAGGCCCTCCGGAAGGGCACGCACCGCATCGGCGATACGGGCGTGTTCGAGAGACGTCCAAAGCTGGTCATCGGTAGCGTCAGGCCTGGCGAGCAGCAGATTGGCGCGGATGGTGTCATCGAACAGATGTGTGGACTGGCTCAACCACCCGATCCGGCTGCGCAGTTCGGTGGCAGCCAAGGTGGCAATGTCGATTCCCCCAAGCAGAATTCGGCCACTTTGCGGAGCCGCCAGCCGCAGCAGCAGGGCGGCAAGGCTGGATTTGCCGCTCCCGGATGGCCCCAGCAGCGCCACACGATGGCCGGCTGGAATTTCGAGCGAGAGGCCGTTGAAAACCTCCTGTCGCCCGGCGTCCCATTTGAAATTGATCCCTTCGACACGCAGGGCATTTCCGGTTGGCATGGCGGCGGTGATGGGCGCGTCCGGCAATGGGATGGGGCCTTGCGCCACTTCGAGAACGCGGGCGGCGGCGGCGGCGGCGAGCCCGGCCTGCGCGCCGGCACGCGGCAGCAGGGCGATCGCCTCAAAGCCGGCCAGCACAATGAAAACCAGGGCAATTGCCGCAATACCGTGCGTTCGGCCGATCACGAGCGTGGCAAGGATCGCCGCCTGGCTGCAGACGAACGCGGCGGCACCTGCGCGCGCCATCTGCCGCATGGCGTTGCGTTGGGCGGACAGCAATCCTGCCTCACGGGCCTGCACGCTGGCCAACATTCTGCCTTCGGCCGCGAAGGCGCGCACTTCGCGAAGGCCCGCGATGCTATCGAGCACCGCGATCCGCAGGTCGGCCATGGAGCGGGCCAGCAAAGCTCCGTTGGCGCAGGCATTGCGCGCAGCAATCCAAGGCAGGACAAACGTCGCCATCACGAACAGGCTGGCTACGATAGCAGCGAGCCAGATATCCAGACCGGCAAGCAGCACGAGCAGAATCGGCAGCACCACCACTGCGCCAATCAGTGGCAGCATCAAGCGCATATACAGCACGTCTTGGGCTTCCACGTCGCCAACCAGCCGCGCCAGCACATCTCCGCTGCGCTGCATGCCAAGCCCACCGGCCATGCGCACAGCCAGGCCGTGGAAGAACCAGATGCGGAGGTCCGCCAGTGCGCGGAACAGGGCGTTGTGCGTTGTAAGCCGCTCAAAATAACGTAATAAAACTCTGATGGGGCCCAGTGATCGCAGAAGCAGCGGGATCGACAGCAGCGATGCGCCGGCGAACACAGCACCCGCGGCACCGGAGAGCGCCAGGCCTGCCAGCGTTCCCAGCAGTGTTACGACAAGGCCCAGCGCCAGCCAGGGGGCCTGCCGACGCGACAGTGCCATGATCCGCAGCAGCGGTTTCATGCGGCGCCTCGCACCTGTATCAGGCGGCCATCGCGCAAATCGATCCGCCTTCCGCCCCAGGATGCGTTCCATGCATGCGCGGCGGCAGAGTGACTGATCAAAATCACCGTCCGGCCGATCGTGAGCCGCCGCAGCGAGTCGAGTACTTCACTTTCTGTGGCCGGATCGAGATGCGCCGTGGGCTCATCCAGCAGCAGGAGTGGAGCGTTCTTCAGAACCGCGCGGGCGATAGCAACGCGCTGGGCCTGACCGCCGGACAACCCGTAGCCGGCTTCGCCCAATTTGGTGTCGAGCCCTTGTGGAAGGCCGGCGGCGAAGCTGGTGACGCGGGCAAACTGCGCGGCCTCGGCCACTTCATCGTCTGTTGCCTCCGGTCGGGCGAAACGGATATTTTCGCGCAGCGTACCGGCGAACAGCACCGGGCGCTGGCCGATCCAGGCGGTCAGCCGAGACAGGGCCTGCGGTACGAGATCGGCAATATCGGCGCCGTTCAGCGTGACGCGGCCTTCGGTGGGGCGGACGAAACCCAACAGAATCTCTATCAGGCTAGACTTGCCGGCGCCGGACGGGCCTGCCACCACAAGCGTCTCGCCGGGTGCCACACGAAAGCTGATATCGGCGAGCACAGGCCCGCGCACGCTGTCCCAGGTGAGGCCCACATGGTCAAACACCACGGTGAGCCCCTGCGCCTCCACGTTCCGGACTGTAAGCAATGGCGAAGGCGGAGGCTGTGGCGGCAGTGCCGCCAGGTCATTGGCGGCATCGCGCGCCTGGAAGCGATCCTGGTAGGCGGCGCTGAAGCTGCGCAGCGGTGCGAAGAACTCTGGCACCAACAGCAGGACAAAAAGCGTGTTGGTCGGTGCAACAAGCGCGCCCGCCGCGAATTGCGTTCCAGCACGGATGGCCAGGATCACCAGGGCGGCGGCAGCTGCAAGGTCCAACGCGCCAGACGACAGGAACGCCACCCGCAGGACGCGCATGGTGCGCATCCGCAACTCGTTGGCGGCCGCGCCCAAGGCGCTGGTTTCGTCTTCGATCCGACCATACATGACGATGGTTGCGATGCCGCGCATTCGATCGAGGAAACGCGTCTGAAGCCTGGACATCGCGGTGAACTGACGCGCTGCGGCGCGGCCGGCGCCGATACCGGACAGCGCCATCGCCACCGGCACCAAGGCGCCGCATCCTGCCAGCACCAGGGCTGCGATCGGATCCAGTGCCAGAACCACCAGCGTCAGCAGCAAGGGAGAGGCAACAGCTACGACTGCGGCCGGAATCCATCTGGCGAAAAAACCGTCCAGCGATTCGATTCGGTCCACCACAATGGCCGCCATTGCCACAGAATGACGTTCGCGCAGCAGCGCAGGGCCATGCGCGAGGAGGCGCGCGAGAGCGTCCGAGCGCAGGCGGCGCCGAACCGTGGCACCGATGCGAAAGGTCATGCCCTCGGTCGCAATGCCGGCCGCAGCGCGGGCGAGCGCGAGTGCTGCGAAACCCAGGGCCGGAACCAGAGCCGATTCTGTGTCGGCATCACCGCGCAGCAGGCCTGCCAGCAGGATCGCCATGCAGAAGGCTTGTGCGGTGGCCAACAGCGTGTTGCCCACACCCATGGCGATCAGCCGCCACGCGGCCCGGCGCCCGGCCACGGATTGTTCCGCGAGCCAAACTTGGCCGCGCTTGCCGGCATCGTTGGAAGGGGAAGACGTCATTGCACCAAGCTTAGCGGATGTGGGCGCGTTTACCACTCCGGCCGGCCACGCTTGCGTCGGTGGCGCTCATACTGGACGGCCCTAAGCCGGTCGCCGCATGTCGAAGCGGCTGTCCGGCCGGATTTCGGCGTAAGCGGACGGCCCGCCGGCGCGCAGGATGATGCCGGCCCCGAACGTATCGAACACCCCATCTTTCAGCAGTCGTCGGGCGATATGCACGGCGACAACCTGGCCGAACACGATTGTGGCTGGCGTGGGCTCTCCGGTATGGGTGAGCAGCGGCACAATTTGCGTCACCTTGCATTCGAAGCTCACGCCGGCCTCGGCCACGCGCGGCACATTCACCACGCGGCAGGGCGCTGCCGTCAGGCTGGTGAGGCCGAACTCATCGGTGCCATAGGGCACCGCGGCGCAGGTTTCGTTCATTGCGGCAGCTATATCGCGCGTGGCAAGATTCCAGACGAATTCACCGGTTTCGCGTGCATTGCGCAGGCTGTCCTTGGGGCTGGTGCTGGAAAACCCGATGATCGGCGGCGTGTAGTTGAAGCCGTTGAAGAAGCTGTAGGGGGCGAGGTTCACCGATCCATCGGTGCCGCGTGTGGACACCCAGCCGATCGGGCGCGGGCCGATGATGGCGTTGAACGGATCATGCGCCAGGCCGTGGCCGTTTGCGGTTTCGTAAAAATGCGTGTCGCTGTCGGTCATGCCGGGATGGTCTCCGCCGGGGGGAATTTTAGTGTCTCACGCGCGATGCCGATCACGCGCCGGGCTTCGCTCCACAGGCCATATTGGTCGAATTCGCCAAACCCAACCCAGGCCAGTTCGGTGATATCGCCGCCCGGCCGGGCCGTGTCGCCCTGCCAGATCGCGGCATAGTCGATGACGGTGTAATGAAAGCGCGGCTTGCCTTCACTGCCAGGGGTGATGATGTCGACCACCGCTGCGAAATACAGTTCGCCGACGATGATTCCGCATTCCTCTTCCAACTCACGGCGTGCGGCCTGTTCGGCGGTTTCGCCAAGCTCCTGTGTGCCGCCCGGCAGGCTCCAGGCGCCCATGTTCGGTGGATTGCCGCGGCGGACCAGCAGCACGGCGCCCGGCTGCAGCACCGCCACGCCGACGCCCACGATCGGCCGTGCGGGATATTCCCGGCTCACTTTACTGGCTCGGGGCCGATCAGGTCGGAGATGGCTGGCACAAGTGCGGTCTGGCGCCACTCCGGCAAGTGAAACGCCCAGCCGGCCAGGCCCTGCAGCGCCTCGGCGCCTGTTCCGTGTGCCGCAAAGCTGGCCCAGAGCTGCTTGTCCTCGCGTGCGACTGACGCGTCGATGACGAGACCGGCGGTTGTGGTAAAAACCACATTTCCAACCGATTGGCCGGGCAGCGGGCCTCGACGTACATCTGCCAGCGTCACGCCTTCGAGCGCCTTGGCCACCTCGCCAAGCCGATACTCGTCAATCTTGCCGGCCGGCGGATTGGCCAGAACCATGCCGTCGCCGGAGCGGACGAATTCGATTTTCTCCATGCCGTGGGAGACGGCGATATGCGCGACGCTGTCCGCCGGGATGTCGATAACCTCGCGGATCAGCCAGGATTGTGGATCGGCATCGCCGGGAATTCGCCCTTCCGCCAGCCAGGTGCGTGTTTCGGCGGGGCGACGCACATACACTGTCTCTGGCAGGCCTCCCTGGCTGCGTTGGCTGCGATGGCCGAGCAGAAGGTCTGCCAGTACTGTGCCATCCTCGGTGGTCACCTTCATCGCAACCGCGGTTGAGGAGGGGGAGGCCGGATCATCCACGCCGAGGCGTGCGAGCGAGGCGGGGTCTGCGGTGCGCGGTTCCAGCAGGCGAAGCTCCACGAGTCCTGCCAGAAGCGAGCGCATTTTCGGTGGTTGGATCGGGTATGATCCGCGTTCGGCCAGTGTCCAGCGCCCGTCCTGCCGGACCAGCGTGCTGGTCTTGCCGGATCCTGTCACAACGATGCGTTGCGCGCGGTCGAGACGGTCGGCGATACCGGGGAACATAAGGCGGCCGGCGCCCTGCGGCATTGCCTCGACCCTCGGGCGAAGCTGCACGCCGGCGGCTACCGTAGCGGCGCCCAGCAGCAGCAAGGCGATGGCGGTCGTGGGTTTCATGTTGGAATCCGATTGCGGCGAGCGCGTCGCACCACGCCCATCACGATGGCCAGCAGAAGCATCAGACCCGGCACCAAGGCGATGTCCAGCAGGCGCAGCCTTGTCTGCAGGGCGGAGATGTCGCGGCGCAGTTCAAGCTGCACCAAGCGCAGTTTGCCGCGGGTCTCCAGCAGGTCGCGCTTCAGGCCGTCGATGGCTTCACGCTGGGCGTCGTTCAATGCCGCGTTGCTGGTGCCGTCCCGGCCGGAGCGCAGCTGGTCGAGTTGTTTGGTGGTGTCGTCCAGATGCTTGGTGAGCGCGGTTTCGGTCTGGCGATACTGTGCCTCCGCATCGCGTTGCATGGCCTCCACACGCTCGAATGGGCGAGACACGCCGCCGCGGCTGCGCAGGCCGATGAGCGCATCGCCGCCGGCCAGCGTGCCCACTAGATTCGTCACGAACGTGCCGTTATCGGCGAACGGCGTGGAAGTGGGGGTGCCGAAGAAATCCTGCGTGCGGGTCCAGAACCGGTCGGCCAGCATGTCGGTGTCGGCGATCACCACGAGGTTGGCGGGCTTCTCCGTCATGGCGAGGAACGGCGCGGTCGACCCGTCCGGCGCCTTGTCGAACGCAGAATGCAGTTGTCCGCGGATACGCGCGGCGAGCACGCGGCGCTGGCCGTCCGGCTTGAAGCTGGCGAGCAGTCTGGCGGGATCGGGATTGGTGCGAATCGCGCTGGCCGGGATCACCGCTGATCGATCCGAGCTGGTGAGGAGCGGGGTGAATTCGATGTCGGAAGATGGTGCCTTTTCCAGGAAGCCCGGCGCACCGAGGGTGATTTCAGACAGGTCGGCGGTGGCGGGGTCGTCGTGGTTGATGCCGTCGCGCACGCTGAAATAGGCCACGTAGTCCACAGCCTGCGCCCGCGCGCCGGCACCCGCGCGGACTTTCCATGCGCCGGTGAGGTCGCCCACGACTTTATTCGCGTCGTACACGATGCCCCAGGCCTTGAAGAGTCGGCTGACATCGCTGGAAGGCATGGCGGGCGGCGCACCGGTCTGCGGATCGGCGCCCAGGGTTTCGTTGTTTGGCCCCACCATCGCCATCAGACGGCCGCCGCGCATCACGAACTGGTCGATGGCATACAATGTGGCGTCGGACAGGTTCTGCGGATGCACCAGCAGCAGAACCTGGATGTCGGGATCAATGACGCTGGCGTCTGTCGCGATGGTTCGGAGTGTGAAACTCGTGCGCAGGTTGAGCATCGCCGTCCAAGGTGCTCCGGCATCGGGGTTGCCTTGGGCGCGCATCATCATCTGTTGCGGATCGCCGTCCATCTTGAGCGGTGTCAGCACGCCGACCACCGGCCTTGTCGGGCTCGACAGCTCATAGACGAGGCGTGTCAGGTCGTATTCCAGGAAGCGTTCGCGTTCCGGCTGGAAAAATGGAATGGTGCGCTCGTCGTCCAGCAGGTTGTTGCCTTGCAGGCCGAAAAACACGCGCTCGCTGCCCTGTTCCAGCGGCACGCCCTGCAGGCCGTAGCCAGTGGCGCGGTCCTCGGCGTTGCTGAACGGCTCAGGGTCGTTGATCTCAAGCCTGATCTTGCCGCCGGATAGCTCGACGAACTGGCGCAGCATCTCGCGCACGCGGTCGGCATGGGCGCCATATTGTGGAATGGCAGCACCGAGGCGGGCCGAATAGTAAAGTCGCAAGGTGATCGGCTCGCGCAGGCCGGCGAGCACGGTCCTGGTGCCCGGGGCCAGGGAATAAAGGCGCTGTGCGGTGAGATCGAGGTGTCGCCCCGCGAGCGTGCGATCGGCCACCATGTTGATGCCGACAAACAGCAATGCCGCGCCGATCACGCCAAGAATGGAGAAGAAGAATTTTCTCATGGCGCCCTCAATCGGCCCGCGTGTGGTCGATGACCACGGTGTTGAGGAACAGGAAGAAAATCATGAATGAGACGAAATAAACCATGTCGCGCGCCTCGATCACGCCGCGGGAGAAGCTTTGATAGCGATCCGCCACCGAGATCCGGCGTGCGATTTCGGCGATATCCGGGGCGTTGCGCGACAGGAACTCTGTGACCAAAGGCGTGCCGGACACCACCACCAGGAAGCACAGCGCCACCGCCAGCACGAAGGCGATCACCTGGTTCTTGGTGCAAGCCGAGACCGCGGCGCCGATGGACAGAAACGCACCGGCCAGCAGCAAGGCCCCGACATAACCACTGGCGATCACGCCGTTGTCGGGGCTGCCCAGATAGTTGACCGTGATGATGAACGGGAACGTCAGCGCGATGGCGATAGCGCAGAACGCCCAGGCGGCGAGGAATTTTCCCAGCACGGCCTGCCACGCGGCGATCGGCAATGTCAGAAGGAGTTCGATGGTGCCGGAGCGGCGTTCCTCGGCCCACATCCGCATGGTCAGGGCCGGCACCAGCAGCAGCAATACCCAGGGCAGGAAGGTGAAGAAGGGCTGCAGATCGGCCTGGTTGCGGCTGAAGAAATTGCCGAGGTTGAAGGTCAGCGCGCCTTGCAAAGCGAGAAAGATCACGATGAACACCACGGCCACGGGGGTGGCGAAGTAGCTGGCGAGTTCGCGCCGCGCGATGATGAAGCCGGCGCGCATCAGTCGGACTCCACGAGGGTCAGTTGCCGGAACACGTCGTCCAGCCGTCCCGAGGGGTGCATTGCGGCCAATTCTGACGGGGTGGAGTCGGCCACGATGCGGCCCCTCGAGATCACGATGGCGCGGGTGCAGACGGCCTCGACCTCTTCGAGGATATGAGTGCTGATGATGATGGCCTTGTCCGCCGCCATCGTCTGGATCAGCCGGCGCACCTCGAATTTCTGGTTGGGGTCGAGCCCATCGGTCGGCTCGTCCAGCACCAGCACGTCGGGGTCGTGCAGCAGGCTCTGCGCCAGGCCCACCCGACGCTTGAAGCCTTTTGACAATGTCTCGATCGGCATCCGGCGGACCTCCGCCAGGGTGGTGGCATGGATGGCC
>JBBROR010000050.1:0-15332 GCA_038229175.1 Acetobacterales bacterium
CAGCCGGCCTATCACCCGGGCGGTGTAGTCCACCACCGGGATGATCCGGCCGTAATTGATCCGCGTGGGCCCGATCACGCCGATCGCGCCCACGATGCGCCCGGCGCCGTTGCGCGCCGGTGCCACCACCATCGAAACCCCAGTGGTGCCGAACAGTCCGCTCTCGGCGCCGATGAAGATGCTCACGCCCTCAGACCGCTCGGCCAGGTCGAGCAGCCGGATCATCGTCTCCTGCGTCTCCAGCCGCTCGAACAGCATCTGGATGGCGGCCAGCTTGTCGGTTTCGGTCACATCGGCCAGCAGCCGTGCCTGCCCGCGCAGAATCAGCGAGCCGGCGCGCCCCTCGCCCGTCCATGTCGCAAGGCCCGCGGCCACCACCTGCGAGGTCAGCGCATCCAGCTGCGTGCGGTTTTCCGCCAGTTCCTCCGCCACCACCCGGCGCAGATCCACCAGTTTCCGATTGGCCAGCCGCGCATTGAGATAGTTGCCGGCCTGCTGCAGCGCCGAGGGCGGCACGCCCTTCGGAATCTCGATCACCCGGTTCTCCACATGCCCGTCACCGCCCACCAGCACCACCAGCGCGCGGCCGGATCCAAGCGGCACAAATTCGATATGCCGCAACGGCTCGTCGGATTTCGGCGCCAGCACCAGCCCCGCGGCCGATGACAGGCCCGACAGCATGGCGGAAGCCTCCGCCAACGTGTCCTCCAGCGATCGCCCGGCCGCTTCAACCGCCGCGCTGATCGCCACCCGGTCCTCGTCGCCCAACTCGCCGAACTGCAGCAGCCCGTCCACGAACAGCCGCAGCCCCAACTCGGTGGGCAGGCGCCCGGCGGAGGTATGCGGCGCGAACAGCAGCCCGGCATCGGTGAGATCGGCCATCACGTTGCGGATGGTGGCCGGGCTCAGGCTCCACGGCAGCCGACGCGACAAGGTTCGGCTGCCGACTGGCACGCCGGTCTCGACGTATTGTTCGACAATCTCGCGCAGCACGGCGGCTGAACGGGCATCGAGGCCGGGTGTCGGGCGGCCGGCGGGGGAAAGCACCGGAAGATCCATAATTGTGATTGTCGCAGTTTTCTATCGACGTGGGAAATAGCCGGAAACGGTCAACCCGCCAGGATCGCCTCGACACTCTTCTGCACGTCGAACGCCTCCTGAAGGGTCGCTAAATTATGCTCCTGGCCCAATGCCATCTTGGCCACACCGTCCAACTGCCGCTTCAGCACCACAGGGCGCATACGCTCGTTCGGCAGTGCGTCAGGGTCGGCCTGCCAGGTGCCGTCATGCAGCTGCCGCTCGGCAAAGGACCAGTCACGCAGCCGTATGGCACCGCCGTCGCCGCGCAAGGTCCAGGCGTTGTGGTCGTCCTTTGGCGTGTTGCCCACATTGCCGGTCAGGTTCACCGGAATGTCGCCGGCGGTCAGCCGAGCCCGAATATCACGCTCGCTGGCGCCATCTTCCGGAAACTGCACAAGCTGCTCCACCAGCGAAAGCGGCCCCATCAGCCGCCGCGCCAGGAACAGGAAATGCGACACCACCTCGCGCGTGAACCCACCTTCCGCCGGCCGATCGAGCCAAGATGCTGCGTCGTGCTGCCAAGGCCGCGGCCACACCCGAAACGCCACGTCGATCGTGAGCGTGCGCGGCGTGCCGATGGTGGCCATCCATTCCGCCAGCCGCGCCACGGCAAGCGACGAGGCGAACGGAAAATTCACCGCCGCACGTGCCCCGCGGTTGTCCGCCACGAACGCCGCCGAATCGCCTATATCCACGGCCAGCGGCTTCTCACAGAACACCGCCTTGCCTGATTCCAGCGCGCGCCGCGCATGGCCGAGATGGCTGGCCGGTGGCGAGGCGACATAGACGCAATCCGCCGCTTCGGTCAGCGCCTCGGCCGACGCGAGGTGCGGCACCGAAGGCAGTTCCCGGCCGATCCGCGCCATCGCGGCGGCCGACGGGTCCCAGATCCCCACAATCTCCACGCTCCCACCCGCCTGATCCAACGCCGCCTGATCCAACGCTGCCTTGGCCAGCCGCTCGCCCATAATGCCGGCGCCGATAATTCCCAATTTCAACATGGTCCCTCCAAACGCCAACACTTGCGCAATCCGCGCCCTGCCGCCATAGGCCGCGCGAACGAACCCAGAGAGAACACCTCATGCGCCCCGGTATCACACGTCCCTCTGGCCGCGCCCTGGACCAGCTCCGCAATGTCAGCATCGTCCCCGGCTTTTCACACCACGCCGAGGGCAGCTGCATCATCAAGATGGGCGGCACCGAGGTGTTGTGCACCGCCAGCGTCGAAAGCCGCGTGCCGCCGTTCCTGCGCGGCAAGGGCCAGGGCTGGGTCACCGCCGAATACGGCATGCTGCCCCGCGCCACCCACACCCGCGGCGACCGCGAGGCCGCGCGCGGCAAGCAATCCGGCCGCACCCAGGAAATCCAACGCCTCATCGGCCGGAGCCTGCGCGCCGTGACGGATCTCGCGGCCATGGGCGAAATGTCCATCACGTTGGACTGCGATGTGCTGAACGCCGATGGCGGCACCCGCTGCGCGTCCATCACCGGCGCCTGGGTGGCGCTGAACCTCGCGTTCAAGCACCTCATCAAGATGAACGTCATGACAGCCATCCCGATGCTGGGCCAGGTATCGGCCGTGTCCTGTGGCCTTTACGAAGGCCACCCGGTGCTCGATCTCGACTACGCCGAGGACAGCAATGCCGAGGCGGATGCCAATTTCGTGCTGACCTCCGAAGGCGGCATCGTCGAAATCCAGGCCACCGCCGAAAAGACCTCGTTCACGCCCGCGCAGTTCGAAAACCTGATGGCGCTGGCCCGCAAGGGCACGGCCGAGTTGCACGCGGCCCAGCTCGCCGCCCTTGCGGGCTGACACGCGGGCCGTGACACATCTTCGCATCCCGGCCGGCGCCACGCTGGTGCTGGCCACGCACAACGCGGGCAAGCTGCGCGAGTTCGCGGAGCTGCTGGCGCCGTTCGGCGTCACGATCGTGACCGCTGGCGCGCTGGGGCTTGCCGAGCCGGACGAGACGGCACCTGACTTCGCCGGCAACGCCCGGATAAAGGCTGCTGCCGCGGCGGAGGCCTCCGGGCTGCCGGCGTTGGCCGATGACAGCGGGTTCTCGGTGGCGGCGTTGAACGGCGCACCGGGCGTATATTCCGCGCGGTGGGCCGGCCCGACCAAGGATTTCGCTGCCGCGATGGCCCGCGTCCACAGCGAACTCGGCGATGCGCCAGACCAGTCGGCGTGGTTCACCTGCGCGTTGTGCCTGGCGTTCCCCGGCGGGGAAAGCATCCTGTTCGAGGGGCGCAGCGATGGCCATGTCGTCTGGCCGCCGCGCGGAACCGGCGGCTTCGGCTATGATCCGATCTTTGTGCCGGCGGACGGCGCACGCAGCTACGGCGAAATGTCGCAGGCCGAAAAGCACGCCACCAGCCACCGGGTGCGGGCTTTGGGCCAGATGACGGCCGCATTGTTTCCAAACGAGGCGCGCGCTTGAAGTTTGCCGGCTCGATCTGATACCAAGATTCGGTATCAGGATCATCGCCATGAGTCTGGCTCCGGCCAATGCGCGCGACTATCGCCTGGATTTCTTCCGTGGCGCCGCATTGTTTTTCATCTTTATCGACCACGTGCCGGGAAATTTCCTGAGTACGTTCACCTTGCAGTCGGTCGCGTTGAGCGATGCGTCGGAGGTGTTCATCTTCATATCGGGATATACCGCCGCCCTGGTCTATTCGCGGGCGTTCGGACGCGATGGCCCGCTGATGGCGTCAGCGCGAATCTGGCGCCGCGTCTGGCAGCTCTACGTGGCACATCTATGTCTGTTCATCATCTACAATGCCGAGGTCAGCTATACGATCCTGCACTTCAACAACCCGCTCTTTGCCGACGAACTGCAGGTGGGCAAATTCTTGGAGGAGCCGGCCGAGGCGGTGATCCGCGTTCTGCTGCTGCAGTTTCAGCCCACGTTTCTGGACATCCTGCCGCTCTACATCGCCTTGCTGCTGGTGTTCCCGCTGGTGCTGATCGCGCTGCGGCGCAATATTCTGGCGGCACTGCTGCCTTCCATCGCGCTGTATGCCATCGCCCGTGTGTTCGGCCTCAACCTTGTGGGCTATCCGGATGACCGGCCCTGGACCTTCAATCCCTTGGCCTGGCAGCTGCTGTTTGTGGTGGGCGCGGCGTTCGGACATGCCAACGCCTCGGGCCGTATGATCCTTGCCAGCGGAAAATGGTTGTTTCGCGCGGCCATCGCTGTTGCCGTGGCCGGATTTGTGGTGAAGATGAGCTGGGTCCTTCACGAGAATTTCAACAGCGTGCCAACTCTTTTGACGCGATATCTCTGGCCGGTGAACAAGTCCGCACTCCCCGTGGTGCGGCTGGTGAACATGCTGGCCCTGGCGCTGGTGGTGGCACGGCTGGTGAAGCAGGATGCCGCGTTCTTCAAAACACGGGTCGCCTGGCTCGTGGTGTTGTGCGGTCAGAACTCGCTTGAGGTCTTTTGCCTGTCGATCCTTCTGGCGGTGATGGGCAATGTGGCGCTCACGGTGCTGGGCGAGGGCCTGGGAGTGCAGGCCCTGGTAAACCTTGTGGGCATTGCCGCCCTTTTGGCGTTCGGCCTGCTGCTCGCCTGGTTCGATGGCGGCGGAAGGCTGCCGCGGCCCACGCCGCCTGCGACGGCGCGAAGCTGATGCGACTCTTTACGTTTGGTGTCGTCATGCTTGTCGCAAGCCTTTTGTTTGTTGCAAGCCTGGCCCCCGCCTTTGCCGAGCCTGCGGACTGCAAGGTGCCCGAGGATCTGAGGCTGGTTGAGCTGAGCCTGCCTGCGGCCCGAAACGCCGTCACCAAGCGCCGCGCGCTGACGATTCTGACGATCGGCGGCTCCTCCACGGCGGGGGTCGTGGCCAAGGGTGAGGAATACACCTATCCCGCGCGGCTCGGGGCCCAACTGCGTGCGCGCTTGCCCAGCTTGCAGGTGCAGGTCCTCAATCGCGGCGTGAAGGGCGGCACAACCCGCGCGCGGGTTGATCGGTTGGCCAGCGATCTCGCCGAGACCCATCCAGACCTGGTGATCTGGGCGCCGGGATCGACCGAGGCGGGCATGTCCGAGGATCCTGGGGCCTTCATCGACAGCCTGCAGGAAGGCGTCGCCGCGATCCGTTCCGCCGAGGCCGATCTTATCCTGATCGATCTGCAATGGGCGCCAAGCCTGGCCCGCGTGATCAACCTGGGGCAATACAACAACGCGATCGCCGGGGTGGCCGTGACGGAGGATATCGCCGTCCTGCGACGCAGCGAACTGATGCGTCGCTGGAACGACGATGCCACGCTGCGTTTCGACGCAAGTTCGACGCCCGCCAAGCGCCTGGCCGATATCCGGCGGTTGTTCGACTGTATCGCCGGCGCCTTGGCCGACGGTATCGAACAGGCGGTCCGATGAGGCGCCTGTGCCGCGCGCCTGGCGCCATCGCCGCTGCCCTCGTTCTGCTCTGCCTCGCAGCGCCGCTGGCCTCCTTGCGTGCGGCGCCGCTCGAAGCGCCGCTTGCCGCGCCGCTGGCGGCGTCACTTCCAGCGCCGCTCGCAGCGTCACGCCCAGCGGCGCTGGCACACGCCGGCACTCTCAGTGAAAACACGTTCCACGCCATGGTGCTCCAACGGCCCTGGACCTACGAAATCTACCTGCCCCGAGACTATGCGCAATCCGACCGCCGCTACCCGGTGATCTACCTTCTGCATGGCTACAACGACGTTCCGATGAGCTGGGCCGACAAGGCCGGCGTGCAGCACACGGCGGACCAGATGATCGATCGTGGCCAGCTGCAGCCATGCATCCTGGTGATGCCGTCCGCCGGCCGAAGCTGGTATATCGATGGCCCGGAAAAGATGGAAACCGCCTTTATCGAAGACCTCATCCCGCAGATTGACCGGAACTTCCGCACCGTTGCCGCGCGCGCCGGCCGCATGGTCGCGGGCCTGTCGATGGGTGGCTACGGTGCCATGCGGCTGGGCCTGCGCCACCCGGACATGTTCTCGGCCATGGCCCTGATGAGCCCGGCCATCTATACGCCCGATCCGCCTTTCATCTCAGGCGCACGCGTCGCGCCGGTGTTCCAGACCGATGGCGTGTTCGATCCCGCACGGTGGCGTGCGATGAACTATCCCAACCTGCTGGACGGCTTCGCCCGCGCTGACCAGCCCTTGCGCCTGCAGATCAGTGCGGGCCTGCAGGATGTCTACGGCACCGATGCGGCAGCGAAATATTTCTACGACGCGTGGCGCGCGCATGGGTGGCCGGCCGAGCTGAAGCTGCGCCCCGGTGCGCACGACTTCAAGCTATGGCGCGAAATCCTGCCGGACGCCCTGCGGTTTCTGGTCGGGCCGGATACCGCTGTCGCCGCAAACCGTGGTCAGCGGCGTTGACCCTATCATCATGGTCAGCGGAGCTGCCGGGACCACAAATGTCCGCGCCGCTGACGGGACCACAAATGTCAGCGCCGCTGCCGGGACCACAAATGTCAGCGCCGCTGCCGGGACCACAAATGTCAGCGCCGCTGCCGGGACCACAAATGTCAGCGCCGCTGACCGTATCACTCCCCGCGCCGGAACCCCTGGCCCTCTACGTGCACTGGCCGTTCTGCCTCGCGAAATGCCCATATTGCGACTTCAACAGCCATGTCCGCGAGCGGATCGACCAGAACCGCTTCGGACGCGCCTTGCGCCTCGAGCTCGCGTGGGAGGCGGCGCGACTCGGCCGCAGGCCACTCGGGTCGATCTTCTTCGGCGGCGGCACGCCCAGCCTGATGGACCCGTCCATCACCGCCGGGATCATCGAGGATGCCTACCGCCTGTTCGACCCGCTGCCGGAGTGTGAAATCACGCTGGAGGCCAACCCCACCAGCGTGGAGGCAAGCAGGCTCTCGGCGTTTCGCCAGGCCGGTGTCAACCGCATCTCCATCGGCGTGCAAAGTTTCAACGAAATCGACCTGCACCGCCTCGGCCGCCAGCACTCGCCCGGCGAGGCCATCGCAGCCCTCGAAATCGGCCGGCGCATCTTCCCGCGCATCTCGTTCGACCTGATCTACGCCCGCCCAGACCAAACGATGCCAGCGTGGCGCGCCGAACTGCGCCAGGCGCTGGGCCTCGCGGCGGATCACCTGTCGCTCTACCAGCTCACCATCGAGCCTGGCACCGTCTACGAAGGCCTGCACCGGCGCGGCGAGATCCAGCTGCCGGAACCAGACCTGGCCGCCGCCCTCTACGACGCCACCGGCGAGGAGGCGGCCCGCTTCGGCCTGCTTCCCTACGAAGTGTCCAACTACGCCCTCCCTGGCCACGAAAGCCGGCACAATCTCGCCTATTGGCGCTACGGCGAATATGTCGGCATCGGCCCCGGCGCACACGGCCGCGTCAATCTCGGCGCCGCTCTCGTCGCCACCAGGCGCCACCGCGCACCGGAGCCGTGGGCCGAGCGGGTCGAACAGCAAGGCCATGGCAGCACGGCCGAGGAAGTCGTGGGCAACGCCGACCGCGCCCGTGAGATGCTGCTGATGGGCCTGCGGCTGGCCGAGGGAATCGACGCTGAAAGGTTCGCACGCCGCACAAATTTGCAGCTTTCAGACGTTTTGGACCCGGATACACTCGTCCGCGCGCAAGAGGCCCTGTATATCGAGTGGGACGGCTCCCGGCTTCGCGCCACACCAGAAGGCCGCAAACGGCTCGACGCGCTGCTGGGGGAATTGGTTCTGTAGAGGGTGGGAAGTGGGAATGCGTCCGCAATGATCCGTCGTTTCGCGTTGTTGGCCTTGTTGTTTTCGCCCGTATCATCGGCCCACACCGCGCTGGCCCAGGCGTTGCCCGTGTTTTCCGACACCGGGCCAGACGCCGCAGCCTACGGTGCCGCCCAGGGCTACCCCGTGGCTGTGCCAGAAACCCGTATCGATCAGCGCACGATCATCGGCAGCTACAGCCACTACGATCAGATCCGGCCGTCCCGCAGCGTGCCCGCCGCGCCGCAGCCGAGCAAGCTGGCGCGCGCGCCGCAGGAGCTGCAGCTCAGCTATCAGTTCCAGGGCAAGGGCCAGACGATGGACAGCTACCTGGAACGCAACCCCGCCACCGGGCTGCTGGTGCTGGCCGAGCACACCATCCTCTACGAGCATTATCGTTACGCCCGGACCGACAAAGACCGCTTCACCTCGCAGTCCATGGCCAAGACGATGGTGGCCATGCTCGTCGGCATCGCCGTGTCCGAGGGCGCCATCGGCAGCCTGGACGATCTGGTGTCGAAGTATCTGCCAGAGCTTGCCGACAACGAAGTCGGTCGCACCCCGCTTCGTGCCCTGCTCTCGATGACCAGCGGCGTGCATTTTCACGAGGTGTACGACGGCAAGGACGACATCATGCGCCTCAGCAGGGCGCTGATGCGGGCCAATGGCGGCGGCGCGATCGATGCCGTCGCACAGTTCAGCACGCGCGATCAAAGCCCTGGGGAGGTGTTCAACTATGCGGGGCTGGACACCGAGATGCTGGGCCTCGTCCTGACCCGCGCCACCGGAATGCCGCTTGCAACCTATATGGCGGAACGGATCTGGGCACCGATCGGGGCCGAGGCGGCCGCGTCCTGGACGACCGACAGTCGGGGTCATGAAGTCGCGTATTGCTGCTTCAACGCGGTGCTGCGTGATTGGGGAAGGTTGGGGGTGCTGCTGGCGCATGACGGCGCCTGGGAGGGCCGCCAGATCATCCCAAGGCCCTTCCTGCTCGACGCCACCACGCCATCCGCCCCATTCCTGGTGCCTGGCAACGGACGCCGCCTTGGCTACGGCTATCAGGTGTGGATCTTGCCCGGCGAGCGCCGCCAGTTCGCCTTGCGCGGCATCTATGGCCAGATCATGCTGATCGACCCGCAGACGCGCACGGTGCTGGTCCACACCGCCGCCCGCCCGACCGCAACCAACAACAATGGCGGCGATGCCGAGCTGATGGCCCTATGGAATGCCCTGGTGGCCCAACGCGGCTCTTAGAGCGATATCGCCTGAGGTTGGCTCAACCGGGCAATAAGATTTCTTCGATAAAACATTTAGATCATGATGCGTTTGGGTTGCTTCAACCAGACACATAAACATGCTCGATAAAACAAGGGCTAGAGCGTCATGATCTTGATTCTACCCAAAATCATCACGCTCTAGCGGGCACGTTCCTTCAGAAGCTTGACCAGATCCGCCACGATCTGCATCGGTGGCAGATCCACCCTGGCGGTGATCGGGTGCTCATCCTCCCCGGGCGGCTCCAGCGTCTCGAACTGGCTTTGTATAAGCGCGGCCGGCATGAAATGGCCCTGCCGCGCGGCCTGGCGCGCGGCCACCACATCGTAACTGCCGCACAGATACACCAGCCGCACGCCCTGGCGTCCCACCAGAAGCCGATCCCGGTAGGCACGCTTCAGCGCCGAGCAGGTCACCACGCCGTGCTGGCCCGACGCCAGATGCGCGTCGATCCAGGTGCCGATCGCCTGCAGCCACGGCCAGCGGTCGTCATCGGTCAATGGCGTGCCACTGCGCATCTTCGCCACGTTGGAAGGCGGATGCAGATCGTCGCCATCCGCAAAATCCCAGCCCAGGGAGCCGGCCAGAAGGGTTGCGATGGTGGTCTTGCCGGAGCCGGACACGCCCATCACCACAACGACCGAAATTGGGTAACGCCCTGTCATCATGGACCTCACTGACGAAGTAACGCGTCGTTTTCCGCCACCGGCCAGCCCAACCTGCGTATCAAAGGATACGTCTATCAAGGTGCCTGTCTACCAAAGGGCGGGCGCTTCAGGACGTCAACCCACCACCACCTGAATCGGCGAACGTGCATCCCGCACAATCGTCGGCCCATGCCCTGCGGGATCGCCGTCGGTCTGTGTGTTGTGCGCGCCGATATGAACCTCCCGCGCGCGCTGCATGCGCAAACCCGGCATGTGGCGCAGCAGGCCCAACGGCAAGGCGGCACCACAGGCGAGCGCCGAGAGCGGGCCTGCCCGGTCGAACAGCGCCACGGTGAACCCCGGCGCCATCGGGCTGGCGTCCGGCGCCAACGTATAGTGGCCACCGTAAAAACGGCCCTTCGTCACGATCACGCTGCCGGCATCGGTGCGAACACCATCGATCGTGACGTCGATCCGCGGAAACCGGTAACGTACCGTCTCACGCAGCCCCTGCAGCACATAGGCGCCCTTGCCCAACACCCGCTTCAGCGGCAGCGACAGCCGGTGCACCACCTCGGCATCGAAGCCGGTGCCCAGCATCTGCACGAACAGCCGCGCCTCGCCGCCGCTGCTGGCGATGCCCGGCCACAGCGCCCTTGTGCGGCCGAACGCCAGGGCGGCTGCCACCGCCTGTGGCGCGAAGGGCAGGCCCAGCTCGTGCGCCAGCACATTTGCCGTGCCAAGCGGAATGATTCCCATTGGGGTTGGGGAACCATCAAGCCCCGCAGCGACTTCAGCGATAGTGCCGTCGCCCCCGGCGGCCACAACCATGCCAAGCCCCGAGCGGGCCGCGTCCCGTGCGAGTTCGGTGGCATGTCCAGGTGCAAGGGTTTCAGCGATTTCCAGCTTCACGCCGTTGTGCACCATCACATCCAGCACACGCCAAAGCCGCTGCGTGCGCCGTCTCCCAGCGGCTGGATTGAAAATGATGAGCATTGCGGGCTGCCATCCAAAGCCGGAGGTATGCGCTTCGATGATTGCATTCGCATGACCATTGGCCGACAGCTTGATGATCTTTCCATGTGCCGGCAAAGCGCCCGCCGGTCATGGAATGTTCACATGCGCGACGCGGGGCATGACGTATGCATTTCACCACGACGACCGTGCCGGCAGGCGATGCCGACGACACACTGCGAAGATTGGTCCACCGTATGAACGCCATGGCCCTGCCCATACCCCACCGGTACCGCAGCGTGTTCATCTCCGACCTGCATTTGGGCACCCGCGGCTGCCGCGCCGATTTCCTGGCGGATTTCCTGCGCCGCACCAGCTGCGAGAACATGTATCTCGTGGGCGACATCGTCGATGGCTGGCGCCTGCGCAAATCCTGGTTCTGGGACGAAAGCCACGACGAGGTGCTGCGCCTGATCCTGAAAAAGGCGCAGACCGGCACCGAGGTCATCTACATCCCCGGCAACCACGACGAGATGTTGCGCCACTGGTTGCCCATGGGGCTCGAATTCGGCGGCATCAAATTGCGCTCCGAGGCTGTGCACACCACCGCTGACGGCCGGCGTCTGCTTGTCACCCACGGCGATGAGTTCGACAGCGTGGTGCGCTATGCCAAGTTCCTCGCCCTGCTCGGCGACTGGGCCTACACGGCAGCCCTTGGGGTGAACCGCTATTTCAACCTCATCCGTCGCCACATGGGCTATCCCTACTGGTCGCTCTCCGCCTGGCTGAAACGACAGGTGAAGGAGGCGGTCAAGGCGATCGACCGCTTCGAGGTGGCCCTGGCCAGCGAAGCCCAACGGCGCGGGTTGGACGGCGTGGTCTGCGGCCACATCCACCACGCCGAAATGCGCGAGGTGGGTGGCGTGCTCTACCTCAACGATGGCGATTGGGTGGAAAGCTGCACCGCATTGGTCGAGCATTTCGATGGCAGGTTGGAGCTGATCGACTGGGCCGCGCTCAACCGCCTCAGCTTCTTTGCCCCGCGCAACGCCGCGCAGGTCCGCCAGCCTGCCTGAAGCGCACACGTCGCACGCATCGCGCGAAGCGGATCTGGAGCGCAAGCGCCTGCTGAGCGTGGGGCCGCTGCCGGCGCGCATCCTGATCGTGTCCGATGCCTGGAAGCCACAGGTGAACGGCGTCGTCCGCACGCTCGCCAGCACGCAAGACGAGTTGGAGGCGATGGGCCATACGGTTGACGTGATCGGCCCGGACCGGTTCATCACAATTCCGCTGCCCAGCTACCCCGACATCCGCATCTGCGTCTTGCCCCGCCACAAGCTGTCGCGCCTCATCGAGGCCTTTGCGCCCGACGCCCTGCATATCGCAACCGAGGGCCCGCTTGGCCTGTCCGCGCGCGCCTGGGCTGTCAAACGCGGCTGCGCGTTCACTACTGCGTTTCACACCCGCTTTCCCGAATACCTGCAGGCGCGCACCGGGATTCCCACGCGTTTCGCCTACGCCGCCCTGCGCCGTTTCCATGCCTCCGGCCAGGGTGTGATGGTGGCCACCCAAAGCCTGCGCGACGAGCTGGCGGACCGCGGCTTCCAACGCATCCGAACCTGGTCGCGCGGCGTCGATCTCGCCCAGTTCCGCACCGAACTGCGCGCCGAGCCCGATCCGGAGCTGGACGACCTGCCCCGCCCGCTGTTCATCCATGTCGGTCGCGTCGCGGTGGAAAAGAACATCCGCGCCTTCCTCGATCTCGATCTGCCCGGCAGCAAGGCCGTGGTCGGCGGCGGCCCGCAACTGGCGGAACTGCAACGCGATTACCCGGGCGTGCGTTTCACCGGCCCCCGCCACGGCGAGGAACTTGCCCGCGCCTACGCCCATGGCGACGTCTTCGTGTTCCCCAGCCTTACCGACACGTTCGGCCTGGTCATCCTCGAAGCCCTCGCCTGCGGCACCCCCGTCGCCGCCTACCCTGTCACCGGGCCCAAGGACGTGCTGGCTTGCCCCACTGGCGGCCCGATGCGCGTCGGCGCCGTCGACCCCGATCTTCGCCACGCCGCGTTGGCCGCACTGGACGCAGACCGCGCGCTCTGCCGCGCCCACGCAGAAACCTTCAGCTGGCGGGCCTGCGCCGAAACCTTCCTCTCCCATCTCGTCCCCCTGGGTGGGCACTGACCCTTGCAACCCGAATTGGCCACAACTCGCGCCACACGCTATGTCACCTGCAACGAGCAGGAGGCCACCCATGCCAAGCCCAGCGCTGCCCCGTCCGGTGATGCTGATCATCCTCGACGGCTGGGGATGCTCCGCCACGCAAGAAGACAACGCCGTCAAACTGGCCAACACCCCCAATTTCGACCGTCTCTGGCAGGCCAACCCGCACGCGCAGCTTGCCACCTCCGGCCTCGATGTCGGCCTGCCCGAAGGCCAGATGGGCAATTCCGAGGTCGGCCACCTCAACATCGGCGCCGGGCGCGTGGTGATGCAGGACCTGCCGCGCATCGGCGCCGCCGTGGCCTCCGGCACGCTCGCCAGCCTGCCCGCCCTGCAGAGCCTGATCGCCGCCCTCAAGGCATCCGGCGGCACCTGCCATCTGATGGGCCTGCTCTCACCCGGCGGCGTGCACTCCCACCAGGACCACGCGGTGGCCCTGGCCCGCGTCCTGGCTGATTCCGGTGTTCCCACCATCGCCCACGTGTTCATGGACGGGCGAGACACCCCGCCTTGCGCCGGCGGCGACGACCTCAAGCAGTTCCAGCGCGACCGCCCCGAGGCGATGCGCATCGGCACCGTTTCTGGCCGCTACTACGCCATGGACCGCGACAAACGATGGGACCGCGTGTCGCGCGCCTACATGGCCATCGCCGAGGCTGCCGGCCCTGGCTTCGCCGATGCCGGCAGCACGCTGGACGACGCCTATGGCCGTGACGTCACGGACGAGTTCATCATCCCCGCCGTCATCGGCGGCTATCGCGGCATGGCCGACGGCGACGCCATCCTGTGCTTCAACTTCCGCGCCGACCGCGCCCGCGAATTGCTCACCGCCTTCGTCGATCCGGCCTTCGACGGCTTCGAACGCCCCCGCCGGATCCGTTTTTCCGCCTGTGTCGGCATGACCCGCTACAGCGATGCGCTGGCGCCCTTCATGACGTCACTGTTCGCGCCACAGACCATGGAAAACCTGCTCGGACAGGTCGTGGCCGCCGCCGGCCTCACGCAGCTGCGCATGGCCGAAACCGAGAAATATCCGCACGTCACCTACTTCATGAACGGCGGCGTCGAAGTGCCAAACCCGGGCGAAGACCGCGTCATGGTTCCGTCGCCGAAGGTTGCCACCTACGATCTGCAACCGGAGATGTCGGCCCGCGCATTGACCGACAAGGCGGTGGCCGCGATCGAGGCCGGCCGCCACGACATGATCCTGCTGAACTTCGCCAACCCCGACATGGTGGGCCATACCGGCATCCTGTCGGCCGCAATCAAGGCGGTGGAGACGGTGGACACCTGCCTGGGCCGCATCGCCGACGCGGTGGCGGCCAAACGCGGCGCGCTGCTGGTCACCGCCGATCACGGCAACTGCGAAATGATGCGCGACCCCGTCACGCATGAGCCGCACACCGCGCACACCACCAACCCGGTTCCTGTCATGCTCATCAACAGTCCCTGGCTTGAGCACGCCAGCCCCCTGCACAACGGCCGGCTCGCCGATATCGCGCCCACCCTGCTGGCCCTGCTCGGCCTGCACCAGCCCGCCGAGATGACGGGAAAGTCGCTGTTCTCAGCGTGAGGCCGGGTGCGCTCTGGTTGCTGATAGGCCTGGCTGCCGCGGCCCCGGCACCCAATCAGCAACAACTTCGCGAAGCCGAGCGGGCCCGCGCCGCATCACAGGCCCAGCAGCGCGCCGCCCTGGCCAAGGCTGCAACATCGGCCGCCGAAGAGCACCGCCTGGCAGCCGGCCGCGTCGCCGCCGCGGCAGCTTTGCGCACCCTGGAGGCACAATCCGCCGACGCCGCAGACCGGGTGGCGGAGCTGTCGAAAAGCCGCGGCGAAGCAGAGGTGGCGCTCGCCGCGCGCGCCAGGGCGATGGGGCCACTCCTGCCGGTGATCCAACGGCTGGCACTCTACCCCGCCGAAACGCTGCTGGCCGTGCCGATGCCGCCGGAACAGGCGATACGCGGCATCGTGGTGCTCGGTGGCCTTGCCCGCCGGCTGGAAGCCGACGCCGCGGCGCTTCGCCTTGAGCAGGAGCAACTGAACCACCTGTCTGCCCAGGTCGAACAGGCTTCCGCCGATCTGGCCGTGCGCCAAAGGCTCCAGGCGCAGCAGGCGGCATCGCTCGACGCGCAGTTGGACGCCGCCCGGATCGAGCGAAAGGCCGCGGAAGGCGAGGCGGCCGACTGGTCCAGGCGCGCCGCATCCGAGGCCGCCAAGGCGGACAGCCTGCGCGCCGCCATCGCCCGTATCGAGGCGGAGCGGCAGGCCACCGAGGCCAGGCTCGCCGCCGAAGCCCGCACTGCCAGCGACTCGCGCGCCCGCGCCGAGGTCCGCACCCGCCAGGAGGCCGCCGCACGCCCGAATCACGGGCCGATGACGCACCTGGCGGCCCCGGTGGCGGGCACCGTTCTGCACGCGTATGGCGACAGTGTGGACGGC
>JBBROR010000051.1:0-15322 GCA_038229175.1 Acetobacterales bacterium
CCTGGGTCTGGCGGGACATGGCAGCCGGGAAGCAGGAAATGCTTGTGGTGATCTGGTGGATCTTCCTGCTGATGTACCTGGCGCCGAAACTGGCCGGCTACATCCACACCGCCGCCAGCTTGCATCGCCGTTCCCGCTACGGTGGGCTGGGCCGCATGGGAATTGGCGCCCTGTGCGAGATCGTGTTCTCGCTTCTGCAAAGCAGCATCGCGTCGTTCAACACGGCATGCTTTATCGCCAGCCTGTTGCTCGGCCATTCCACCCGCTGGGGCGGCCAGGCGCGTGATGCGCGGGCAGTTTCCTGGGCAGAGGCTGCACGGGCCTTCTGGCCACAGACGCTTTTTGGAGTTGCCGTGAACCTGCCGCTGATGGCGATCTCACCGGCTTTGCTGATGTATGCATTGCCTTTCACCCTGGGCTATCTCGTGGCCGTCCCTTTCGCGGTGGTGACTGCCAGCCCGGCTTTGGGCCGCTGGAGCGTTCGCATGGGCCTGTGCGCCGTGCCGGAGGAGGCCTCCCCTCCTGTTGAGGTTGCAGCGTTGATGTCTGTTTGAAGGGAGCATGGGATGGACCTGTATTTCGATGATCTTGTGGTGGGCGCCACCTACCGGGCCGGCCCGATCACCATGGAACGGGACCGCATCGTGTCGTTCGCCACCGAGTTCGATCCGCAGCCGATGCATGTGGATGAAGCCGCCGCCACCGCCGGACCACTTGGCGGGCTGATCGCCAGCGGCTGGCATACGGCCGCCGTCACCATGCGGCTGCTGGTGGATGGCGCCTGCCCGAAATTGGCCGGCGGCGCGGTGGGGGCCGGCATCGAGGGCCTGGCCTGGCCCACCCCGGTACGCCCTGGCGATGTTCTGACGGCGCAAAGCGAGATTCTGGAGCTGCGGCTGAGCCGGTCTCGCCCGGATCGCGGGCTGATGCGATTGCGCACCATTACCACGCGCCAGGACGGCGCCGTTGTGCAGACGATCACGGCCGTTGTCATGGTGCCGCGGCGCATTCCGCTGGCGCCATGACAGCTCGGGCTTATTTTGTCAGGCTGACACCCTGCAGCCGGATCAACCCGTCCGGCACCTGCCGAAAGCCGGTGAGCTCCTTGCGCATGCCGACCACGTTTCGGCTGGTCCAGAGATAGACCAGCGGCAGATCCTGGCGTTGCTGGGCCCAGACCTTGCTGTAGAACGCGCGACGCTCATCCACGCCGGTGACCTTGCGGGCGTCGTCGAGCAACGTGTCGACCTCGGGGTTGCTGTATCTGCCATAGTTGAACGTGCCGCCGGTGTGCAGCATCTGCCACATGTTGCCGTCCGGGTCGGACCGTCCGGACCAGCCGATCATGTAGGCCTGGAAATCGCCGGCGTAGCCGGCCTGCAGGGACGAGGCGAATTCCATCGTCTTGATCTTCAGGTCGAACCCGGCCTCGGCGACCATCGACTGGATCACCTCGGCGGCCTGCTGGATGTCTGGGCTGTTGGACACCGTCATCAGGATGGGCACCGGGGCTGTTATGCCGGCCTGTTTCAGCAGCGCCTTGGCTTTGGCGATGTCGCGCTCGGGCGGGGCGTAGTCCCTGATGTAATAGGGCGAGCTTGGGGTGTTGGCCTGGATGGTGGGCGAATACATGCCGTTGTAGACGACCTGGATCAGCGCCGTGCGATCGATAGAGAGATCAAAGGCCTGCCTTACCAGCTTGTTCTGGCCGGTGATGGTGGCCTTCGCCGGGCCGTTGTCGGTGTTAAAGGTGATGCCGGTGTAGGCCAGGCCGTCGCCGATCGCGAGTTTCAACCTGGGGTCGCGCTTGACGGCCTCGATATCGGTGGGGGTGATGTATTCAACGAGATCGAGGCTGCCGGCCTGCAGGTTGGCGAGGCGGACCGAGGGGCTGGTGATCGGCTGGTAGATGATCTGGTCGAAATGATAGTCTTTTGCGTTCCAGTAGTTGGGATAGCGCTTCAGCACGATGCGGTCCTGGGCCACGCGGCTTTCGAAGGCAAAGGGGCCGGCGCAGACGGGTGCGGTGCCGAACTTGTCGCCCATGGCTTCCACCGCCTTGGGGGAGATCATGATGCCGGCGCGGTCGGTGAGCTGGGCCAACAGTTGCGAGGCGGGCGCCTTGAGCGTGATGCGGACGCTCAACGGGCCAATGACCTCGACCGACTGGATGGAGTTGATCTCGCCGGCGCGCATGCTGCCCTTGGCGGTGAGATCGCGGTTGATCTTGAATTTTACGGCTTCGGCGTCGAACTTCTCGCCGTCGTGGAAGGTGACGCCGGGGCGGAGCTGCAGGACCAGGTGGGTTGGGTCCTCGTAGCTGTACGACGTGGCGAGCATGGGGACGATGCGCAAATTCTCGTCGAGGTCGAACAGCTTGTCGCACATGGCGGCGTAGACGATGCGGCCGACATAGCTGGAGCCCAGGGTAGGGTCGAGCAGGTCCGGGTCCTCACGCAGGCCGATTCGCAGCGTTTGCGCTTCGGCGGACAGAGGGGCGGCGAGCAGGATGGCGGCGAGGAGCAGGCGGCGCATGTGACGGTCTCCGGATCAGATTGAGCGTGGTTTGGCGGCTGGGATTGGCGGGCGGCCGTCCTTTGCGATGGCGGCCTCGATGATGCTGCGGTCGAGTTCGCCGTATTGGCTGTCCCGGCCCGCGAGAAACCGTCGGAAGACGGCGTAGCGTTCCAGGCTGACGCAATGCAGGCGGCGCAACTCGGCCAGCGGATCGGGATGGTCGTCGGCGCGGATGTCGAGGTCGGGGTAGGGGTCGGCGGTGCAGATCTTGAGACCTGCGCCCTGTTTGCCGCGCTTGTCGCCACCGGCTGCCTCGCCGGCCTCCATTGCGGTGAGCAGGCGTTCGGCGAGGCTGCCTTTGGCGGCCAGGAACGCATCGCGTGTGGCCGCCACCACCTGGGGGCCGGCCAGCATGTTGCCGGCGACCGAGACATCCACGCCGTGCACATGCCCGGCCCAGGCCACGCAATCCGGGCCGCTGTGCTGGGCGATGCGTCCGGTGGCGTCGATGATGTGGAACTGGCGCTGGGCGATCGCCGGGTCGGGGCCCACCAGTGCGGCGAGCACCTTGGCCGGTGCCTCGCCGGCGCGCAGCAGCGGCATGGCGTGCACCGCATACATCGGATTGACCAGGGCCTGGGTGGCCAGCGCCGCCACGCCGCCTTCGACATGGATGCACAGCCCGCCGACGGCGAAGAAACGTGACGCCACGGCGGCGCCGAGCGCGCCGGTGGCGGAATCGCGGACGAGGATCGAAAAGGTCATTGCGAAGTGTTGACACAGGGCGCCTGGAAGACAATCCCTGATATACTGGCTCTGACACTCTGGCCCTCTGATGTGCCAGCAGGACCCATCGAATGACACAGGGGCGCATCGTGACGATCACCAGATCCGGGCTGCTCGTGCTGATAACGATGGGCCTCGCGGTTCAGCCCGCCCGGGCGGGGGACCTGGTGGTGCTGTCGGCGGCCGCGATGAAGACCGCGGTTTCACAGATCCCAGCCGCTTTCGAGGCGGCCACCGGTGAGCATGTCACCTTCGTGTTCGGCACCGCCGGCTTCATTCGCGACAAGGCGGTGGCCGGCGAAATGTTCGACGTGGCGATCGTGCCGCCCGCCCCGCTTGCGGACCTGATGAAGCGTGGCCTGGTGGTGGACGGATCGATGCGGCCGCTGGGCCTGGTGAAGCTGGGCGCCGCGGTGCGCACCGGCACGCCGCATCCGGATATCGCCACTGAGGCGTCGTTCAAGGCGGCCCTGCTGGCGGCACCGTCGATCGGCATGGCCGACCCCGCCACCGGCGCCACGTCTGGCATCTATCTTGTGAAGATGCTGGAGCGGATGGGCGTGATGGAGACGGTGCGGCCACGGCTGAAATTCTATCCCGAAGGACAGGTGGCGATGGAGGCGGCGGCGCGCGGCGACGTGGCGTTGGGGCTTGGGCAGGTGAGCGAGATCCTGCCGGTTGCCGGCACAGATCTGGTCGGCACCATCCCCGAATCGCTGCAACTGCGCACCATCTATGCGGCGGGCCTGGCGAAGGGCGCGCGAAATCCAGAGACGGCAAGGCGCCTGCTGGACTATCTGGCCGGCCCGCAGGAAGAGGCCGCCTACAAGGCGCAGGGCTTCGAAACCGGGCTTGCACCTTGACCCACGCGAAATTCCTTGGCGGGACGTCATCCTGATGAACGGTAGTTCGGCTGATGATCGGTAATCCACCTGATTATCGGTAATCGACAGGCCGCCAGGCGCCCTGCTGGTCCCAGCCATCGCCTTTGCGGCAGGCGGTGCCCTCGGCGGCCCGGTAGGCGCCGTTGATCAATGTGCGCCGTGCAAGGGTGCGGCAGGTGGCCCCGCCGGTGCGGAGGGTTTCCGGCGCCGCCCAGACGATGCCGCGATTGCCCGTCTCCGCGTTCTCCCACAGACGCTGTGCGCCCGGCTCGCCGGCCAGGGCCTGGGCCTGTGCCCGGGATTCCTGTTCCTGATCAACGTGAAAATCCCGTTCATGACGGTAGCCAAGGTTTGTGGCCTCAGCTGAAATGCCACTGCCCCTGGATTGAGGAAGGCCCCGATCCAGCCGGTGGGCCCACTGCCGGGCGCCGAGAGCCACCAGCATGCCGATCACCACGGCCAGAACAAACAACGACATCATCAGGTTCGGGCCTTTAGACACGCGTTCCGCAACGGGTTTCTTGGCCATGGCGGCGTCCTGTGTTCGGCACCTGCGCCTTGTCGCCAGGTGCGTGGCCAGCAGAGCTTCAATCCTTGAAATTTTTGGTTAACGCTCCGCAATCTTGGCCACGATGCGCCATCTGCGGTGCAAACCCATGGCAGCCACGAATTATCACCCACGACCAGACGCTTTGTATCTGTTAGGGTGTTGCGTTGGCCGCGACATCGTGGTGCCGATGACAACGCATGTCCCGCCGAAGGTGAATTTCTTTTATGCCGACGCCGTATTCGAACGAAGATCTGGACCGCATGTTCGATGAGGCGGCGTTGCGGCGGGGCCGCAGCATCATCCTTCTCGGCAACGTTGCTGTGACGCTGGAGGGCGACACCATCAACGGGTCGGTCGATCATCTCGGCACGCATCAGGAAGCCACGCTCACGCCGTTCCTGGATGGTAAGAAGGTGAGCTTTCGCAGCACGTGCACCTGCCGCAACCCAGGCTGCGGCCATCGTGCCGCCGTGGGCCTTGCGGCGCTTGCGCGGCTGTCGGCGCTGCGCAAGGCGATAAAGCCGGTGGCCGTGGCCAAATCCGCTGCGCCGGACCGGCGGCGGCTGGTGCTGGAGCTGGCGCCGTGCGCGCCGCCCCACGCGTTTGTGGTGCACACGATCCTGGTGAACGAGCGCACGCGCCAACCGGTGCCGGCGACCCCGGCCGAGGTAATGCAGGACCCGACGATCCTTGAAGCCAGCCGTACGCTGGCCAGGCTGGTTGGCGGCAGCGGTGCCGATGTGTCCGCCACGCCCATCCCGCCGCATCGTGCCGAAGCGGTGCTGGAGGCACTGGCCAAATCGGGCAAGGCGCGCTGGCAGCCGAGCGGCAAGCGTTTGCGCCTGGGCGACGAAAAAGTGTTCGCCGTCGATTCGCCGCGGGAGTTTCCGGCCGATTCCGCCGAGATCACCACGTCTGCCGGGCTTTGGTATGTCGATGCCGCCACCGGCGCCACCGGCCGGCTGCAGATCCGCCAGCCGGGCGTGCCGTCCACCACCCAGCGCCGCAGCACCGGGCGGGCCGCACGGGGCGGTGGCGGGCGTCGTTCGGTGCCCACATTGGCCGCGATGACCGAGGTGCAGGCCGAGGAAAAACTGTTCAAGCCGATCCTGCGCCTGCAGCGCATCCATGCGCCCGACGATTTCGGCCGGCTGCAGCTGCTCGACGTGCTGACCGTGATGTTCGACTACGGCGGCGTGCTGATGAGCCCGGATGACGAGCGCCAGATCGTGCAGCTGCCGCAAACCAGCAAAAGGCTGAGCCTGGGCTTCATGCGCGACCAGACCGGCGAGGCCGAGGCGTTGGAGATGCTGAAGCAGGATGGTTTCGTGCAGATGCGCACCGTCGACCCCGAATACCCGCGCGGCCTGCGCGTTTTCACGTTCCTCGGCCGTGACGCGCCAGAGCTGTGGCAGGGCTTTGTCAGCCAGCGCGTGCCGACTTTGGCCCAGCTTGGCTGGACGCATGTGATCGAGCCTGATTTTGGCCCCCGCAACGTCGAGTCGGTGGGCGTGTTCGACATGCAGGTGGCCGACGCCGAAGCCGGTGGCTTCGCGCTCGATCTTGGCATCGAGATTGACGGGGTGCGTCGGCCGCTGCTGCCCATTCTGGCGCGACTGCTGGAACGCGGCGGCATGGAGGCGGCCCAGGTGATCGACGGCGAGGTGATCACCAGCCTCGACGATGGCCGCATCGTGCGGCTTCCCGCCGACCGGATCGAGCGCCTGCTGTCGATCATGTCCGACCTGATCGAGGCGGCCGACCGCACGCCGGACGACTTATTGCTGCTGCCCGGCGCCGAGGCTTTGCAGGTTTTGGAGTTGGAAGACCTGCTCACCACACGCTGGCAGAACGCTGCGGCCATCGAGGCCTATGTGGATCGTTTTCGCGGCGAGCCAGAGATTGTGCCCGTGCTTGTGCCGCCCAGCTTCACGGCCAGCCTTCGACCGTATCAGCAACAGGGCGTGGACTGGCTGCAGCACCTTCGCGCCAACAGCATGTCGGGCTTCCTGGCCGACGACATGGGTTTGGGCAAGACCGCGCAGACCATTGCGCATATCGTGGTGGAGCAGGAATCCGGCCGCCTCGACCGCCCTGCCCTCATTGTTGTGCCGACCAGCCTGGTGTCCAACTGGACCAGCGAACTGACGAAATTCGCACCCAATCTGCGGGTGGCGGTGCTGCATGGCATCGACCGGCACGAGCGCCGCAACCAGCTCGACGGGTTGCACGTGGTGATCACCACCTACACCGTGCTGGCGCGCGACATCGCCGAGATGGTCGAGATCCCCTGGCATATCGTGGCTTTGGATGAAGCGCAGGCGATCAAGAGCCCGGATGCCAAGGCGACGCGTGCGGTGTGCCAGCTCAACACGCGCCATCGCCTGTGTCTTTCGGGCACACCGATCGAGAACAATCTTGAGGAATTGTGGTCGCAGTTCGCCTTTCTGATGCCGGGCCTGCTGGGCGATCGGCGCAGCTTTGCCAAGCGGTTCCGCACGCCGATCGAGAAGAAGGCCGATCCGTTGCGCCGGTTGCAGCTGGTGCGGCGTATCAAGCCGTTCATCCTGCGGCGCACGAAGAGTGAAGTGGCAACCGAGCTGCCGCCGAAGCACACCATTCTGCGCCGGATCACGTTGGCGCCGGCGCAGCGCGAGTTGTACGAGACCATTCGTGCCACGCTGTATGACAGGGTGCGCGAGCAGATTGCCGTGCACAGCCTGGCGCAGAGCCGCATCGTGGTGCTGGACGCGTTGCTGAAGTTGCGGCAGGCCTGCTGCGATCCGCGGCTGGTCAAGCTACCGTCTGCCCGGAAAGTGGAAAGCTCCAGCAAGCTGGACGATCTGCTGGACATGATGACGGAGATGCTGAGCGAGGGGCGGCGTATTCTGCTGTTCTCGCAGTTCACCTCGATGCTCGACCTCATCAAGCCGCGGCTTGTTGAAGCGGGCATCACGTTCACCGAACTGCGTGGTGACACGCGGGACCGGGCCGAGCCGGTGCGGAAATTCGAGGCCGGCGAGGTGCCGGTGTTCCTCATCAGCCTCAAGGCCGGTGGCCGTGGGCTGAACCTGACATCCGCCGACACCGTCATTCACTACGATCCGTGGTGGAACCCGGCGGTGGAGGACCAGGCGTCCGATCGTGCGCACCGGATTGGGCAGACCAAGTCGGTGTTTGTGTATAAAATGATCGCCGCCGATACGGTGGAGGAGCGGATCATCGAGTTGCAGGAGCGCAAGGCGGCACTGGCCAAGATTGCGTTCAGCGAAGGGGAGGATCTGCCAGGTCTGGAGTTCGACGAAATCGAATATCTGTTTGGCCGCAACCCCGAGAAAATCGCCGCCTAGAGCGAGAGGTGTTGCGCAATTCTATCGCACGGTTGATTTAACACCAGGCGATATTACTCTACGGCACGAAAAAACCCGGGACGATGCTTTCCTGCACCGTCCCGGGCCTTGGCCCAGCGCCTTAGCGCCTTGGTTCAGCGCTTGGGTGTGGTCAACGCGCCGACGCCGGCACCGCCGACACCGCCGATCAGCGCGCCCGTCCCGGCGCCCAGACCGGTGGCGCCTCCGAGCAGGGCACCACCACCGGCGCCGATCAGGCCCCCGGTGACGGCCCGGGTTCCTGTGGTTTGGCCACACGCCGCCAGCGACAGGAGAGTGCCGGTCACGATCAAAATCTTGCGCATCTCATATACATCCTTTCGAATTTCGGATTGGGTCAGCAAGGTGGGCGCAGCCCGTTGGCGCACACCACCACTGTACCGGGAGGCAGTATCGTGGTTGTTGTCGTGGATGTGCCGGGGGCTGCCACACCGGGTGTCAGCACCACGGTCTCATGCTGGGGGGGTGCGCTGTAGCTGACGCAACCGCCGAGCGACAAAGTGAGGATGGCCGCCAGATACCAGCTTCGCATTTTGATTTTCCCACGAACACGACAGTCGTGGGATTAAATGCGCTGGCGGACGCTTCGTTCCAGGCCATGCGGTTGGCCGATGGCGCAAGCGGGCAATTCGCCGAACGCGTCCGGACTAGACTGCGCCGGCGATCTGGGTGGCGGCGAAGGTCAGGCGATGCTCGCCCACAGTGTTATTCGCGTCGCTGGTGGCGCCCAGCTGGGCCAGATAGGCCTTCAGCAGCCGCTCTCGCAATGGATCGGCGAGGTCCTCCCGATCGGCATCGCCGAGGATGCTGAACGACAGCGTTTCGCCGTCGCTGCCGACCGCGATTGCAACGCGTGTGCCGGCCGATTTGGCGTGGTCGAGAAAAGGCGGCAGGACGGCCGCGAAATACAGCGCCACCGCGATCGCCTGGTCCAGACTGAGCGTGATTCCGAGGATGGCGAGGTCCAGCGAGAGCGCTTCAGCCTGCAACTTTGCAATAAGGCGCAGCCCGAGCACCACGTCGGCCACCAACTCGCCGACCGGCACCTCCAACACCGCGCCGCGTGCGAAGATCAGCCTGTAGGCCACCGCCATCGACTGCACATGCTCTTCGATGAACCTTATGTCATTCTGTCGTTCGACAGGGAGGATACGTTTCTTGAGGTTCATGAGGCTGACAACAATTTGGAAATTATTGTTCACCCTATGATTGAGCTCGCGAAGAAGCGCGTCCGTCTCACTCATGGTGCGTCAGCACAGCAGGGGTTATCGGTGCTGTCGGTCACTCTGCTCACATTGTCAAAAGGGACTGTCATCGGCTGCAATGCACCAGCAGGCTTATCGGTGCGCCGCGGACCACGCAACATCGTTGATCCGCGCTTAAAATCAGGTGGGGTTTGAGCCCGGCTTTTTGTCGGTTGAGCAATCCAGGGATTCGAGCAACGAAAGGATGCGGTCCGGAACCGGCTCGGCCACGATCGCCTCATACACGGCGCGAAGGCGCAGGCCGATCTGGCCCTGCACCCCGTCGGTGTCCGTTGCATCGAACACCTGTGCGAAGCTGCCATCCTGTTTCTGCCCTGTTCTGGCAACCGTCAGGTGGGACGAAAACCTGCCGGTATCGTGTTGAAAGTTTTCCATATCAGTGCAATGGCGCCCGGCGGGATCAGTTGCAGCGCGGGGCTTGATATATGCTGAGATCGGCAGTTATGTGGCCCCTCTGCCACGCCCGGCGGCGCATCGTTCGCCCAGGTTTGGCAATGATCTTCCACCTTGATGGTGTTTCGGTCAAAGTGTGCCGGCGCGATGGTGGCCTGTCCCGTGATCGCCCGTGAACGCAGGGGCGGTGCGAAAAGTTCCGCGGCCGCCGGAACTTTCGGATACGCAATTCGTTTTAGAATGCTGTGCGAATGTCGGATGATGTTCGTGATTCAAATAAGGGATCCGCCATGTCTTTGTCCGCGTCGATTGCGCCGCATCTTCCCTTTCTGCGGCGTTTTGCCCGCGCGCTGACCGGCAGCCAGGCCAGCGGCGACGCCTATGCCGTGGCTACGCTGGAAGCCATTGCGGCCAACCCTGACACCACCGTGCTTGAAGCCCGTCCGCGTGAGGTGATCTTCAAGACCTTTCTGAAGGTCTGGGGCTCCGTGCCGGTCAATCAGAAAGGGGCGCAGGAGATCGCTGAGGATGACGGCGCCGCGGGCCTGATGGGGGCGGCAGATCGCACTCTGGAACGACTGACGCCCTGGGCGCGGGCCGTTTTCCTGCTGCGATCGGTGGAGGGCTTCAGTGTGACCGCCATCGCCGACATGCTGGACTGTGACACCGCCGAGATCGAGAGCCTTGTTTCACGTGCCGGCAGCGAGATTGCCAACCAGCTCTCCACGCAGGTTCTCATCATCGAGGACGAGCCGATCATCGCCATGGATCTGGAGGCGCTGGTGATCGAACTGGGCCATGAGGTGATAGACACCGCGCGCACCCACAAGGAGGCTGTCGCTGCCATCCGTAAACACAAGCCCGGCCTGGTGCTGGCCGACATTCATCTGGCCGATGGCAGCTCGGGCCTTGAAGCGGTGAACGAGATTTTGATGAGCGTGAACGTGCCTGTCATTTTCGTGACCGCCTATCCGGAGCGTTTGCTGACCGGCGACCGGCCGGAGCCGACGTTCCTGATCACCAAGCCTTTCCGCAGCGAGACGGTGAAGGCCATCATCAGCCAGGCGCTGTTCTTTGACCGGCGGGCTGCCCTGGTGGCCAGCACGGAAGCCATGGGCTGAGCGAGATCGGCACATGCCTGGAGCAACCATCGAAAATCCTGGCTCGGCGCGGGGATCTTCGGTGGAGGTCGATACGCTGGCCGCTGCCCTGGATACCGGACCCGCCGTGTCGTCGCGCACGGAGAGACGGCAGCGGCGCGCGATGCAGGGCATTGGGCTTGGCTTCACGCTGCTTGTTTTGATCTGCGTTGCGGCCGGGTTTCTGTCCTGGAAAAACGCCGAAGCCACGCGCACCGTCATGCATGCCCTGTCGGCACGCCAGGCGGTGGATCAGGCGATGGAGCAGATCCTGCTTGCGGAGAGTTCGCAGCGTGGATTTCTGCTGACGCATAACTCACGTTTTCTGCCTGACTATAAGCAGGGCCTGGCGGACTTGACCGGCTCGCTTTCGGCGTTGAAGGAAAGCACTGCGGGGAATGCGGAGCTGATGCGGCTTTCCGCCGCGTTCGAGCGCCTGGCGGTGGCAAAGTTCGAAGAGCTGGACCAAACCATCGCATTGGCCCAGGCGGAACAGTTTCCGCAGGCGATGGCGCTGGTGCAGACCGGCCTGGGCGAGCGCACGATGGCTGAAGCGCGCAACACCGTTCATGCGCTGGCCGAAGCACTGAACGTGACGATCCAGCAGAACACACCGTGGCAGCAGCTGTTGCCGAAGGTGCTGTTGCTGACGATCGGCATGGCCTCGATCTGCGTGATCGCGCTATCGGCCGTGGTGCTGCGTGACACGCGTCGAAATCTCCATGTTCTGGCGTCTCGTGAGCAGGCGTTGCGCCAGCTTGCCGCCACATTGGAAGACAAGGTGCAACGCCGCACCCGCTCGTTGACACAAGCCAACCAGCGGTTCGATGCAGCGCTGCGCGCCGCGCGGGTGACGGTGTTCACGCAGGACAAGAACCTGGCATTCACCTGGGTGAGCCGCGCCAACTCGGTGACGGATGCCGAAGCAGGCGCGGGCCACGACACCTGCGATGATTTTCCGAACGACAGCATCGATGCGGTGGTCAAGCTCAAGCGGCTTGTGCTCGATACCGGGGAGCCCGGGCATGGCGAGGTGCGCCTTGTGCGGCCGGGCGGCGACAAATGGTTCGACCTGAACGTGCATCCGCAGCGGGACGTGCAGGGCGATGTTGTGGGCCTCATCGGGGGATCTGTGGAGATTACCGAGCGCAAGGAGCAGGAGGCTCGGATCCGGCTGCTGATGCGTGAAGTGACGCACCGTTCCAAGAACCTGCTTGCGGTGATCCAGGCGATCATGCGCCAGACCGCTGCGCACAGCCTGTCAATCGAGGATTTCCAGAAGCGCTTTGCCGACAGGCTTTACTCGCTGGCGGGGTCGCACGACCTGTTGGTGCAGGATAACTGGAACGGGGCGTCCTTGCGCGAACTGATCCGCTCGCAGCTTGGGCATTATTCGGACCTGGTCGGCTCTCAGATTTCGCTGTCAGGGCCGGAGATGCAGCTGCGGCCGGACGCCGCCCAGCATATCGGCATGGCGTTGCACGAACTTGCCACCAACGCCGCCAAATATGGCGCCCTTTCTGTGCCTGACGGAAGGGTTGCAATCAGTTGGACGCTGCCTGCACCGGACGATGCGGCGATGATCTGCACGTTGGGGTGGGTTGAAACGAACGGCCCTGCGGTGGTGGCGCCCGCGCGCCGGGGTTTTGGCCGCGTGGTCATTGAGCGCACCGTGGCCCGCGCGCTCAATGGCGCGGTGCAGATGGATTATCTGCCGGAGGGCGCGCGATGGACATTGTCGTTTCCCATCGCGAACGTGGCCTCATAAAGTGGCAGCAAAGTCACACGCAGTGACGGCCCCTTGCTACAAAATCGCCTGTCCGGCCAGCAGCGCCATGACGAGGAAGACCAAGAACACGGCGATGGCGATAAAGAACAGCACGCGCGCGATCGAAGCGGTGGCAGCCGAGATGCCGGTGAAACCAAACAGGCCGGCGACCAGCGAGATCACCAGGAAAAACAGGGCCCAACGCAGCATGCTCGTGTTCCTTTTCTGCAGTCGCCGCCATTTGGCATCATTCCGGCGGCCATATCCTGCTCAGAAACTCGCCGGTTACCGCATAAGTTCCAAAAGCAGAGCTCCGCCAGAATTGATGGAACCTATGGCGCACTCCGTCGTTGAGCGTGATGTTCGCAGCGCGTCTGCGCGCATGAGGCCGCGGCGGGAATTTCGCTGAAATGTCTAGACTGCGGCCTCAGGGTCTCAGGAGTATTGAATGCAAAGAGATGAAGGCCTCCCGATCGAGGCGACACGAGCAGGGCCAGACATCACAATGATCGAACAGAAGCCAAACGGTGACGAGCCGGAGGGCATATCGTTGGACCCCGTCATTCAGGCCCATATCGGCCGGGAACTTCGTGCACTGTTCGACGAGATTGCGGACGAGCCGGTTCCGGATCGCTTCCTGGCGCTGCTGCAATCGCTCGAAGCCAAAAAACAGGATAAATCGTGACCGAACCGCCAGATCCGAAGGTTGAACTTATCGCGGCCATCCCGCGGCTGCGCGCCTTTGCCTTTTCGCTCTGCCGCAACGCCGATCGCGCTGACGATCTGGTGCAGCAGACGCTGGTGAAGGCCTGGGCCAATATGAAATCGTTCGAGCCGGGCTCGAACATCGCAGCGTGGCTTTACACAATCCTGCGCAACGAATTCTACAGCGAGTTCCGCAAGCTTCGCCATGAGGTGGCCGACACCGACGGCATGTTCGCGGCCCGCCTTGCGTCGTATCCGACGCAGGATTCGCATATGGACTTTCAGGATTTCCGCACGGCCCTGTTCAAGCTGGCGGATGACCATCGCGAGGCGTTGATGCTGATCGGTGCGTCTGGCCTGTCGTATGAGGAGGCGGCACAGCTTTGCGGATGCGCCGTGGGTACGATGAAAAGCCGCGTGCACCGTGCCCGGGCCAAATTGGCAGACCTGCTCACGCTCGGTTCGGCTGACCATATCGGGCCGGACAAGAAATGGCAGGCGGCTGTCGAGATCACCGGCGGCGCGGTTCGGACGGCGCTGACGGATTCGTAGGTTTTCTGAATGTGGTTCCGTATCGGCAAGGTGCCGGGATATGGAACCAAAATATGTCCAAATCATTTCTTTACTGATCTCGATGGGCGCCACGCAATAAGGTGCGGTGCCTGGAAGATGCCCGTTCCTAATGGGCATACTTGCAGATAGTGAGGACGAAATGGCCGATACTTCAACGCAATCTGGAATTACAAAACGCAGCCTGATCATGGGTGCCACCATGCTGGCCGGCCTGGTGGTTGCCCAGCAGGCGATGGCGGCAACGGAGCAGCAACAAGTGGTGGACCGCGCGCGGATCACCATCGAAGACGTCAAGAAGGACAAGGCGTTCGGCAATGCCCGCGACCTGGCGACGCGTGCCCGCGCCGTGCTGATCATTCCGCGCCTCTACAAGGGCGGCTTCTTCGTCGGCGGCGAGGGCGGCACCGGGCTATTGCTGACGCGCGGCACCGCGGGTTGGAGCCAGCCGGCGTTCTACTATCTGGGCTCCGCGTCGTTCGGCCTGCAGATCGGATTGGAACAGGCTGAAATGGTGATGTTCATCATGACGCAAAAGGCGCTCGATGCGATATACGCCGACCAGTTCAAGGTTGGTGCCAATGCGGGGATCACGGTGGTGACCCTGGGATCGGGCGTCGAGGGTGCCACCACATCCAACGCGGGCGCCGATATTGTCACATGGGCGTCCGCCAGCGGCGCCTATGCCGGCATCAGCCTCAACGGCTCGGTGATCAAGCCGGACAACGATGACAACAAGGCGTATTACGGCCAGGCCGCGACGCCGAAGATGATCACGGGCGATGGAAAGCTGACCAGTGCCGGGACGGCGGGGCTGCGACAGAGCCTGGCGACGCTGCGCTGAGCCTTGTTGCTGCCCGATATCCCGTGCGGCGATATCGGGCGGCAACCGATCTGTATCAGCGGCATCATGTTGCCAGGGATGGAATTGGGGGCGTTCTGGCCTGTTCCAGCGCCATTTCAAGCCGGGCCCAATGCTCCGGCGTGCCGGGCAGGCCGAAGCGCAGGCGGGTGGGGTGGCTGTCAAAACGACGCACGAGGATGCCGGCACCCCCGAGCCGGTTGTGGATTGTCGTGGCATCCGGGTGCGCATAGAGGCGAAACAGACTTGTGCCGCCGATGAGAGTGAGTTCGTGGGCCCATGCCAGGGCGTCCAGGCGGGCGGTGTCGACCTGCAGCCGCCGTATTGTTTCTTCGCGCCATGCGGCGTCGCCGAGGGCTTCGATGCCGATGGCGAGCGCGGGGCCGCTGATGGCCCAGGGGCCGAGCGCCCGGCGGATCAACGCTGTGACGGGCGGGGCGGCGAGTGCGAAGCCGAGGCGCAGGCCGGCGAGGCCGTAGGATTTGCCGAAGGAG
>JBBROR010000052.1:0-15138 GCA_038229175.1 Acetobacterales bacterium
AGGATCAGTCGATCTTCGGCGGCCTGTTCGCCATCCTCGAAGTTGATCGAGTTGATGATGGGCTTGCCTCCGTGCAGCTTCAGCGCGTGCTCCAGCACGATGGTCTCGGTGCTGTCGATCACCAGTGGAGAATTCACCGAGGAGGTGAAGCGCGTGATGACCTCGTTCATTTCGTAGATCTCGTCGCGCCCCACGAAGGCGGTGCAGATGTCGAGGCTGTTGGAGCCTTCGGCGATCTGCTCGCGCCCCATGGCCACGCAGCCGTCCCAGTCGCCGTTTTCCTGCAGCTCGCGCCACTTCCTGGAGCCGTTGGCGTTGCAGCGTTCGCCGATGGAGAAATACGAGTTCTCCTGACGCAGCGGCACCTGCTGATACAGGCTCGCCACGGACGGCATCCAGATCACACTGCGCTTGACCGGCGCAGGGCGAAATTCGCCGCGACGGCGCAGCATCTGGTCCAGTGCCGCGATATGCTCGATGGAGGTGCCGCAGCAGCCGCCGATGAGGTTCACGCCATCCTCGGCCACGAAGCGTTCGATCCAGGTTGCCATCTCGGCGGCGCCCAGCGGGTAGTGCGTGGCACCGTCCACCAGCTCCGGTAGGCCGGCGTTCGGCTGGATGCTGATCAGGCCGGGCCAGTTGGTGGCGAGCCAGCGCACGTGCTCGGCCATTTCCTGCGGGCCGGTGGCGCAGTTCAGGCCCATCAGCGGCACGTCCAAGGCCTGAACCACAGTGGCGGCGGCCGCGATATCAGGCCCCACCAGCAAGGTGCCCGTCGTCTCCACCGTCACCTGCACGAAGATCGGCGTGTCTGTGCCGGCGGCCTTGCGTGCTATCTTGGCCGCATTGACGGCGGCCTTGATCTGCAACGTATCCTGGCAGGTCTCGATCAGAATGGCATCGACGCCGCCGGCGATAAGGCCACGGCATTGTTCGACCAGGCTTGCTTCGAGCGGATCGTACGCGATGTTGCCGAGTGAGGGCAGTTTGGTGCCAGGGCCGACCGAGCCCACCACGAAGCGGTGCCGGCCGTCGACGAAGCTTTCGGCGGCTTCGCGCGCCAGCTCGGCGGCAATCTTGTTGATCTCGTAGGCGCGGTCGGCCAGATCGAATTCGGCGAGCGTGACGGGCGAGCCGCCGAATGTGTTGGTTTCCACCATGTCTGCGCCGGCTTCAAAGTAGCCACGGTGGATTTCACGGACCAGATCGGGGCGCGACAAATTGAGAATCTCGGTGCAGTTTTCCTGATTCCAATAGTCTTTCTCTACATCCAGGGTGAGCGCCTGGACGCGGCTGCCCATGCCGCCATCGCACAGCAACACTTGGCGGCGGAGAGCTTCGAGGAGATGTGGATTGGTCATGCTGTGGTTTCCAACTCGGCGGCAAGGGTGGAAATAGTAAGGCGCGTGGCGGACCAGAGGCGAACCTCCAGTGGGCCGGGCACCACGGCGGTGCGAAGATCGACAAGCGTGTCGCCCAGCAGCGCAGCCATGCGGGCATCGGAAAAGCCGGGCCAGCGATGCGCCAGGCGCGTCATGCAGGCAGCGTTGTCGTGTGGGCCCAGATCGACGACCACGAGCGTGCCGCCAGGGCGCAGCACGCGCACCGCCTCGGCCAAAGCGGCTGCAGGGTCTTCGGCGTAGTGCAGCACCATCTGGAGCACCACGTGGTCGAACGAGGCGTCGGCCATGGGAAGGCGATACATGTCCCCCAGGCGCACCACGCAATGGGTGAGGCCGGGGCGCGACAGACGCGAGCGAGCCAAAGCCAGCATGGCGCGGCTGGCATCGAGGCCAATTCCGGTGCTGATACGGGGTGCGAGGAGTTCCAGCATCTGCCCGGTGCCTGTGCCGATATCGAGCAGCTTGCCCATTTCGGCCGGCAGGGAGGCCAGAAGGGCTTGTTCGATGTCGGCGGCGGCCAGGTCGAGAGCATGAATCTCGTCCCATTCGGCGCCGCGCTTTTGGAAGCTTTCGGTGGCGATGCGGGCGCGCTCGGCCAGCACGCGGGCGGCTTGGCGCCGATCGGCTGCCAGGATGGTGTCGTCTTCTGGAAGCCTGTCGAGCAGAGCGCGGGCCAGCGATCCGGTTGGGGTCTCGGCCGGTGGCAGCGCGAACCACACGTTGGCGCCCTCGCGCGTGCGCTCCAGCAACCCGGCTTCGCCCAGCAGCCGCAGATGGCGGGACAGACGGGGCTGCGACTGGCCGAGAATTTCTGTAAACTCCATCACGCAGAACGTGCCCCGTGCGACGAGCGCCAGAATGCGCAACCGCGTGGGCTCGGCGCAGGCTCGCAAGCCGTTCAACAACTGTTCCATGCTGTCTGTATCGTATAAACATATCCTTATGTCCAGTAGGTTCCATGCACATTGATGCACGCATTCCGGTAATCTTTGGCGCCATCGCCGATGCCGGGCCGGACGATGCCCTGTTGATCGAGGGCGATGCGGACGCACCCGCGGGCCGGGTGGTGGTTCGGCTGATGGCCGACGCCACGCCGGCGCACACCGCCGGCTGCGTGTGCTGCGTGCCACGCTCTGCGGCGGGATCGGCGCTGGCCGGGCTGTTTCTGGCGCGCGGCCGCGGGGATGTGGCGTATTTCCGCCGCGTGTTGGCCGTGACGTCTGACCCGGACGCCGTTTGTGCCGCGATTGAGAACGATATGCTGGCTTCGAGCTGGTTTCGCCGCGGCTGAATCTCAGGCCGGCACGTCCGCATCGCCGGGGCCGAGGGCGCGCTGCATATAGACGGTGTCCAGCCAGCGGCCGAATTTCAGGCCGGTGGCGTGCATCACGCCCACCTTGCGAAAGCCCAGGCTGGTGTGAACGCCGATGGAGCCGATGTTTTCCGAGTCGCCGATGATTGCGATCATCTGCCGGTATCCAGCTTCCGTCGCGGCCTGCACGAGCGCCACCACCAGGGCCTTGCCGACGCCTTGTCCGCGGACGTCCTCGCGGACATAGATGCTGTCCTCGGCGGTGAACCGATAGGCGGACCGGTCTCGGATCTGTTGGTAGTAGCCGTAGCCGGCGACCCCTGTGGTGCCAGCCGACACGATCCAGGCGCAGCCCTTGCTGGTAACGTTGCGCCAGCGGGCGTGCATCTCGCCCACCGAGGGTGGAATCTCTTCGAACGTGCCGGTGCCATGCAGCACGTGATGCGCGTAGATCGCCTGGATCTCGGCGATATCGCCCTCGACGGCTTCCCTGATCAGCATCGGGATTTATCTTTTCTTATCCACATTAGACTATGGTGTCGTGAGATGCGTGGTTTGGGAAGGCCGGAGACAGGGTTTTGATGCCTGTTGCGGCCCGGTTTGTGGTAGGCGAAGGTCTTAAGTCGACGGTGACGCGTCTCTACGCTATCGTCGAATGCCACGGGCTGTGAATGGATTGGCTGCCGCATTGATCGTGTGATGCGGTTTTGATCGCAAGGGGTGGCGGGACGCGGCGCCCTTTGACGACGGAGGTTGTGATGATGGATTCGATTGACAGCCAATTTCAGGGTCCCGCCGACGCGCCTCGCTCGCCTTACGGCGGAGGCGACGGCACCCCGCGCACGCCTCTCGAAATTCGCGTTCTGGCCGTGCTGGCCGCCGCACGCTTCCACGGATTTGAGCTGGACCGGGACGATCTGCGCGTTGCCAAGGGCGAGGTGCCGCCGCCCGCCGCCTTCGTGCGCTGGCTGCGCAACGCCGGCATGTGGGCACGTGCCGCCAATCTGAAATGGCGCCAACTTGTGTCGATGAGCGATGCGCGCCCTGTGGTGCTGCTGCTCAATGACGGCAGCGCCGCCCTGATGGTGCGTGCCGATGCGCAGCGCAACCTGGTTTGGGTGAAGGACCCGTCCGCCTCGTTCGAGGCGGACCCGGTGGCGGTGGATGAATTGCGCCTGTCCCAGGCGTGGTCGGGCCTGGTGCTGATGCTGCGGCCCGAGCGTGGACTGGCGCAGGACGACCAGCCGTTCAGCTTCCAATGGGTCGTCAATCTTGTGATGGTCGAGAAGAAGCTGCTGCGCGACGTGCTGGTTGGCTCCGTCACGCTGGCCATTCTGACCATCTTCCCGCCGCTGATCATCATGACGGTGGTGGACCGGGTGGTGACGCATCGGAGTTGGTCCACGCTGACCTTGATCAGCATCGTGCTGGCGGTGGCCACGATCTATGAGATGATCATCAACTGGAGCAGGCGACAACAGATCCTGTATGTGGCCACGCGTCTTGATTCGAAGCTGGGGCTTTACACATTCCGCCGCCTGCTGGGCCTGCCGATCGACTTTTTCGAGCGTAAGCCGGCTGGTGAAATCATGCATGCCCTGCATGAAACCGGCAAGGTGAAGCAGTTCCTGACCGGGCGAATGCTGACCACCGCGCTGGATCTGATTACGTTGATGATCGTGCTGCCGGTGCTGTTCATTCTCAGCCCTATTCTCACCTGGATGGTGATCGCCTGCGGCGCGTGCATCCTGCTGATCATCATCGCCTTCATGGGGCCGTATCGCAGGCTCTATGGGAAGTATATCACCGCCGAGATCGCCAAAAGCGTGACGATGGTGGAAAGCATCCACGGCATCCGGACCGTGAAGTCACTGGCGATGGAGCAGGTTCAGAAAGACGAGTGGGACAAGCGGACCGCCGCTTCGGGCGAGGCCAATCTGGCGGCGCAGAAATTGGCCAACTGGCCGGCCACGCTGGTGGCACCGTTCGAGGCGATCATGACGCGCTTTGTGGTGCTGATCGGCGCTGCGATGTTGCTCGCCGATGGCACCGGCAGCGTGGGCAGCCTGCTCGCGTTCATGATGCTCAGCGGCCGCGTGGCCAGCCCACTGGTGTCGCTGTCCAAGTTGATCGAGGACGCCGAGGAGCAGCGCACAGCCATTGCCTATGCGTCGTCCATCCTGAACAGCCGGCCGGAATCCACCAACCCGAGCGCCGGGCTGCGCCCACGATTCGATGGCGCCATCACGTTCAATCGGGTGGAATTCGCCTATCCGGGCAGCAAGACGAAGGCGCTTGACGGCGTGACGTTTGATTTGGCGCCTGGCACCATGCTGGGACTTGTGGGGCGATCGGGTTCGGGCAAATCCACCATCACGCGACTGCTGCAGGGCATCAACCGGGACTATGAGGGGTTTGTGAAGATCGACGGCATCGATCTTCGCGAGATCAACCTGACACATCTTCGCCGCAGCTTCGGCGTGGTGCTGCAGGACAACTTCCTGTTCCGCGGCACGATCCGGGAGAACATCCTGGCTGGCCGTCCTGGCCTGACGCTCACGGATGCCGTGCGCGCGGCCCGGCTTGCCGGTGCGGAGGAGTTCATCGAGCGTATGCCGATGGGCTATGAGACCTTCATCGAGGAAGGCTCGCCCAACCTGTCCGGTGGGCAGCGCCAGCGCCTGGCCATTGCGCGCGCGCTGATCCATGACCCACGCATTCTGATCTTGGACGAGGCGACCAGCGCGCTGGACCCGGAAAGCGAGGCGCTGGTGAACGCCAACATCAAGCGCATCGCGCATGGCCGCACGATGGTGATCGTGTCTCACCGCCTGTCGTCCATCATGGATTGCCATCAGATCATGGTGATGGAGCGCGGCAAGGTGGTGGATATCGGCACGCATGACGAATTGGTGGAACGCTGCGACATCTATCGCCATCTCTGGATGCAGCAGAACCGCCACATGGATGCCGCCCTGGCGCGCAACGCCGCCGCGGCGGCCCTGGTGCAGGGGAACTGAGCAATGGCAAGGCAACTCGTAACCCTGAAGGGCCGCAAGGCGCTGGTCGACGAAGCTGCGGCGAACGTGGCGCTGCTGGAATTCCAGTCGCCCACCGTGGCCCTGATTGCCAAGCCGGTGCCCCCGGTGGCGCATTACGCGACCTATGTGCTGGCCAGCATGCTGGTGGTGTTCCTGATCGTGGGTGGCACGCTGCCGATCGACCGTGTGGTGACCGCGAGTGGCCGCGTGGTGTCGCAATCCTCCAACATCCTCATCCAGCCGCTCGAAACCTCCATTGTGCGCTCGATCGACACCAAGGTTGGCGCCCGGGTGAAGGCGGGCGATCTGCTGGCTCGGCTTGATCCGACGTTCAGCGGAGCCGATTTCGCCTCGCTGGAGACGCAGACCAAGAGCCTGCAGGCCGAGGTGGATCGGCTGACGGCGGAAGCGGCGGGACAGCCTTATCTGAGCGATGCCAGTCCTTCGGGGAATTTGCAGGCTTCGATCTTCAGGCAACGCCAGGATGAACGGGGATTTCGGACCGAAACCTACAAGCAAAAGACCAGCTCGCTGGCTTCCGCGGTGGCCAAGGCCGAGGGTGAAATTCGCAGCTATACCGAGCAGTTGCGGATCGCCAGCGATATGCTGGGCGCGCGCCAGCGGTTGGAGCGGGAGGGTGTGGGCAGCAAGTTCAACACCCAGCAGGCGCTGAGCACCGTAACCGAATCCCGGCGTTCACTGAATGGCGCCGTCAGCACCGCCGCCGCCGGGCGCCAGGATGTGGCCGCTTTGGTGGCCGAGCAGAGCGGCTATCTGCAGCAGGTTCGCGGCGAAACCTCCAAGGAACTGAACGAGGCCACGCGGAAACTGGCCGATTCCCGCGAGCAGTTGGCCAAGGCCAGGCGCCGCAACGAGCTGGTGGTGATGCGTGCGGAGCGGGATGCGGTGGTGCTGGCGATTGCCAATGTGTCGGTCGGCTCGGTGATGAATGCCGCCGAGCCTTTCATCACGATGGTTCCGGATGATGCCACGCTTGAGATCGACGCAGCGATCCCGGCCACCGATGTGGGCTTCCTCCGGGTTGGGGACCCGGCGGTGATCAAGTTCGATGCCTATCGCTTCTACGACCATGGCTATGCCGAGGGGCATGTGCGCGTGGTGGCGCCGGACAGCCAGGCCACCCCCACCGAGGGGCCAGATAAGCCACGGCTTGATGCGCCGCCGCTGGGTGCCACGATCTATCGGGTCAAGATTGCCATCGACAATATGAAGATGACCAATCTGCCTGCCGATTTTCGCCTGCAGCCTGGGCTGAGTGCGGAGGCCGACGTGAAGGTGGGCAGCCGCACCGCGTTGAGCTACATGATGTCGCGCTTCGTGCCGGCTTTGACCGAGGGTATGCGGGAGCCATGACATCAGCATCGCGGGCCTGCGGACGCTTCTGAATGTTTAAGACGTTAGTCGGCCTGTTCGGCTCGGCGGAAGCCGATCTGCGCAAGGCGATTGCCCTGATCGAGGGCGGTCAACGTGCGGCGGCGTTCAAGCTGCTGGCACGCGCCGCCCAAGGAGGACTGGCGGAGGCGGAATACCAGATCGCCCGCTCGTATCTCGAGGGCGCCGGGGTTCCTGGTAGCGGAATTGAAGGGCTTCGTTGGCTGGAGCGCGCTGCGGCCCAGGGGTTTGCTTCGGCCCAGGCGCTGTTGGCGGCGTTCTACGTGCAGGGCGTGCCCACTGGGGGGCCAGATGCGGCACCTGGCGATTTGGGCGCCGCCACGTCGTCGCTGTTCAGTGGCCGCGCCGAAAATCTTCCACCGGATTTTGAGAAAGCTGTGTTCTGGGCACGCAAAGGCGCCAATGGCGGCTCACCGGAAGCGCAGGCGCTGCTTGCGTATATGTTGCTCAGCGGCCCCGAAGATATGCACGACGAGGCGGAATCCGAAGCGCTTTACAAGCGCGCGGCGGAGGCGAGTTCCCCCCAGGGGTTGCTTGGCTACGGCATAGCACTTCTGAAGCGGGCACGTGACCATGACGGCTTTGCAAGCGCCGTTCAATATCTGATGCCGGCGGCAAATGCAGGACTTGGCACCGCGCAGTTCCTGATGGGCGCGTTGGTTGAACAGGGCCAGGGCGTTGATGCGGATTTGGCTGCGGCCGCTGAGTTCTATGCCAGTGCCGCCGGGCTTGGGGTGCGCACGGCGCAGACCCGCTACGGTCTGGCCCTGCTGCATGGCCGCGGTGTCGAGCCTGATCCGGTGCTGGCGGAATCCTGGCTGCGTCGCGCCGCGATGCAGGGCGATGCCGAGGCGGCGGCCGTGATCGGGCAGATCTATGCCAAGGCCGGTGAGGGCACCGCCAATATGCCAGAGGCTGCGATCTGGCTTCGACGTGCGGCGGAAGGCGGCCATGCCCAGGCTGCGCGCGCGCTGGCCGCCATGCACATGACAGGCAACGGCGTGGTGAAAGACCCTGCCGAGGCGGCGCGCTGGTTTCGCCAGGTGGCGGGCACCGGCGATGTGCAATCCCGTTACGACCTCGCCGCCCTCGTGGTGCAGGGCCAGGCCTCCGCGGCCGACAGCGCGTCGACGGCCGAGTGGTTCAAGGGCCAGGCCGAAGCCGGCGACATGGTGGCGGCGTTCAACTATGGCGTGTGCCTTGCCGAAGGAATTGGCGTGGCGAAGGACGAGGCGATGGCCGCCGATTGGCTGCGGCGCTCGGCGGAGACTGTGGTCAACGCGCAGTATTGGTATGGCCGGCTGTTGGCCGAGGGGCGCGGCGGGCTTGTCAATCTGGCTGAAGCCCGGATCTGGATCGCCAAGGCCGCCGAAGCGGGCGTGACAGACGCGCAGGTGGCGCTGGCGGAAATGTTCGTCAACGGCCGGGGCGGGAAGCGCGACCACGCTGAAGCCATCCACCTGTTTCGCCGTGCCGCCAACCAGGGACATGTGGGCGCCATGTATGCGCTCGGCGCAATGTACGGCGGCGGTCACGACATCATGTGGGATCGAACGGTGGCCCAGCACTGGTTCCAGGCCGCGGCGGAACGCGGGCATACGCACGCCCAGATGATGATTGGCCGCTATCTGGCGCGTGGCCTTGCTGGCATCCGGGACCGTACGGCGGCGCGCCGCTGGTTCACCAAGGCGCTGGCCGGCGGGATCGACGAGGCACAGGCCTACCTTGAATCATTGCCCGTGCTGGAGCCGGAAACGGTCTAGAACATGTCTCAGACCATTGTTTCAGCACGTATCTTCTAGCTGGCCCATGCACCAAGCATCGCTCTCAACCCCGGCCGACCTGCATCGCAAAGACGCGCAGGCGGCGTGCACGCAGGGTGCTGAGGCCCAAGCGCGGCAAGACCTGCCCAGCGCACGCCGCTGGTTCGAGCGGGCGCGGCGGCTGTTGCCCAGCGATCCGGCGGTTGCTTTCGCCCTTGCGGGGATCTTGCTGCAGACGCGCGAGACCGGGGCTGCCGCATTGCTGGTCGATGCGCTGAAGCACGCGGAGGCCGGTGAGCTCTGGTTGTCGCTGGTGGCCGCCCATCTGCACGATGGCGACGTGGCGGCGGCGCGCCGGGCACTGGGCCGACTGCTGTCCGGCCATGTGCTCAGTGTGGCTCCGGCAACCATTGCAGCTTTGGCCCAGCGCGCGCTGGCGGGCGCAGACCCTGGTGGCTGGTGCGCTGTGGTGCGGGCGCCGGGGGGCGGCAAACTGAGCTTGATCGCCGGTTGCGCTGATGTGCGGGTGAGGGTGGATGGCGAAGAAATCAGCGGCCGGGTTCTGCCAGAGGCGGGCAAAGCAGTCGTTGTGACGCATCGGGGTCGCGCTCTGCTTGGCAGCCCGATCGACCTTGCTGCCCTGCGGCGGGTGGAAGGTTTCGTGGAAGCGAGCGCTTCGGGGCTGACGGGCTGGGCGTGGCATCCCGCTGATGCGGCGGAGGATCCGTGGCTCATCGTCAGGTCCATTCCAAGCGGTGAATCACTTCGTGTGCGCGCCACAAACAGCACCGTGCCGGCGCTTCGCCCGATGTCCCGCCCCCGCGGCTTCGCGCTTTCGCGGGCGGCGCTGGCGCATCTGCCGCCGCCCCTTGCCATATCGGCGATCGACGGCACGCCGCTGACCGGCAGCCCGGTCGATCCCGATCGCATGCTGCGTGCTGCCACGCGGGTGGCGCGCGAGGTGGCGGCGTGTTTTCCCGCTACCGGCCTCGCCACGGTGCCGAACGACCTGCTGAATCTCGCGGCCCCCGCCGCTGTTCTGGGTCTTTCGGCGCAGGCGCCGGCCTGCCCCGGCCGGCCGGTGGCCATCGTCATTCCCGCCTATCGCGATGAAGCGCGCACGCGTGACTGCCTTGAAAGCGTGTTCGCCACCGCGCCCGCCGATACAAGGATCATTGTGGTGGACGATGCCACACCAGAGCCGGGCCTGGCAGCGATGCTTGAGGGGCTTGCCGACGCGGGGCGGATCAGGCTGATCCGGCACAGTGCCAATCAAGGTTTTCCTGCGAGCGCGAATGCGGGGTTGCGCGCTGCCTTCGCACTCTCCCCCGCGCATGATGCGCTGCTGCTGAACAACGACACGCTGCTACCGCTGGGCGCATCGTCCTGGCTGGATCGGCTGCGGCGCGCGGTGCATTCAGCGCCTGATATCGGCACCGCCACGCCGCTTTCCAACGATGGCGGCATTCTCAGCTACCCGGCGCGGGACGCCGCCAATCCCATGCCGGATCGCCGGGCGCTGCGGCAACGCGATGGCCAGGCGCTGCGTGCCAATGCCGGCGTGGTGGTCGATATCCCGACCGGGGTGGGGTTCTGCCTCTATATCCGGCGGGAATGCGCGGAGGGAGTGGGGCTGTTCCGTACCGATCTGTTCGCGCAGGGCTACGGCGAGGAGAACGATCTGTGCATCCGCGCGCGGCATCTCGGCTGGCGGCACGTGGCGGTGCCGGGCGTGTATGTGGGCCATGCCGGCGGCACGTCGTTCGGCGACGCGCGCCCGAAGCTGGCCCGGCGCAACCTCGACGTGCTGGAGCAACTGCATCCGGGCTATCTGGCCTTGATCGCCGAATATCAGGCCCAGATCCCGGCGCAGGATGCCCTGGCGCCGGCGCGGCGCCGGATCGATGCGCTGCGGTGGGCCGCCCGCCGCAGGCCCGGCGCCGTGATCCTGCTGTCCCATGCCAGCGGCGGTGGGGTGGAGCAGGTGCTCCGCGGTCGGATCAGCGACATTGCACGCGCCGGCCAGCGGGCCATCGTGCTGCGGCCGGTGCCGAACCCGGAGTGTGACGGCGATGCCATGGCTTTCCTGTGCCGTATGTCTGATGGGGCGGCGGAGGCGGATTTCCCCAACCTGGTGTTTGATCTGCGTCACGATCTGCCGGCACTCGTCCGCCTGCTGGGGGGCGACAGGCCCACGGAGTTCGAGGTGCATCACCGGCTGGGCCACGATGCAAGCGTGATGTCGGTGGCCGAAGCCCTTGGCCTTCCCGTGTCGTTCCACCTGCACGACTATGCATCGTTCTGCCCAAGGGTCACGCTGTTCGGTGCGGGCGAGACGTATTGCGGCGAGCCGGTGGACATCGCCGCCTGCGAAGCCTGCGTTGCCGATGCCGGGGGGCGTACCGGCGAGAGTATCGGCGTGGCTGCGTTGCGCCAGAGGTCCGAAGCGGAATTCGGGGCCGCACGGCGCATCGTGGTGCCATCGGCGGACATGGCGTCGCGGATGCGTCGGCATTTTCCCACTTTGCGACCTGAGATTGTGCCGCACGAAGCAAAGATGCCGCCGCCGCCGCCGCTTGCCAACGCCGCCACGCCGCGGCGCATCGCGGTGATCGGCGCGTTGGGGGTGGAGAAGGGCTACAACGTGCTGTTGGCCTGTGCACGTGATGCTGCCGCGCGCGATCTGCCGTTGCAGTTCGTGTTGGTGGGCCATAGCGTCGATGACACGCGGCTGTTCGAGACGGGCCGCGTGGTAGTGACCGGGCGATATGGCGAGGCGGATGGCGAGGCGCTGCTGCGGGCGCAGAACGCGTCGCTGGCGTTCCTGCCCAGCATCGTGCCGGAGACCTGGGGGTTCACGCTCAGCCTCGCCTGGCGTGCGGGCCTGCGGGCGGCGGTGTTCGATTTGGGAGCGATGGCGGCGCGTGTGAGGCAGAGCGGCTGGGGGGTGGCGCTGCCACTTGGGCTACCGCCACGCGCGATCAACCAGGTGCTTTTGAAGACCGTCGGAAGGCCCGCCGCGTGACCTGGGTTCGGGCCACCGTGGTCGTACTTGCGCGGTTGACAAGAAATTCACGGAACTTGTCACCCTGCATGACACGAAAATCTCACAACGGTGTTAATCCCTGCGGGTAACAATGCCCTACCCGCTTGAACTGCGAGAGACAGATGTCCAATCCTAAAAGCCTGAAGCCGAGCGACCGCCCTGCCCAGGCTGCCATCGCCCCTCCCGCGCCACCCTCGGCGGAGGGCCGGGTGACCGAATTGCGCGCTTCCGCCAGCCTGATGCGGCTGGATGCCGGGCTTTACTGCATTCTGTTGGCCCCCTCGCCCGCGGCCAACGCCAATACCGGGCTGCCGGGCATTCGCATCACCCATGCGCCAGGCCCCGCGGGCCGGCCCGATGCGGTGGACGTTGCCACCATCTCGCCTGATGGCTGGATGAGCGGGTTTGGGGATGCAGCCCTGGTTCGCGTGACGGGGGGCACCGCCTTCGTAATGGTGACGATCTATCAGGACCCGACCATGGGCCAGGATGCGGCGCCCAACCTGCAGATTTTGCCGCTGATCACCGGCGCGTCCGGCCAGCCGCGTCAGGCGCTGATCGGCCAGCCGAACCCGGCTTCGCTGCCGCAGCCGAACCCGACGTCGCCCACGCCGCCCGCAGCGGTGGACATGATCGCGCATATTCAGACGCGGGGAGACGTGGGGGCACAGTTCGGCGAATGGCTGGGGGAGCCGGGGTCTGGCAAGTGGATCGAAGGCATCGGGCTGGCGCCGGGCAACGGCGTGGATCTGGCCGATATCGAATACCAGGTGGTGCTTGGCCGTGGCTGGCTTTCACCGTGGGTGGAAGGCGGCCAGTTCTGCGGCAGCCGCGGCATGGCGCTGCCCATTCTGGGACTTCGGGTGCGCCTGCGGGGTGCCGCGGCGAAGGAGTTCGACCTGCGGTATTCCGCGAGCTTCATCGACGGCAGCCAGGTGGGACCAGTGGGCGATGGCGAGCCGTGCGAGGCCGCGACCCTGACCGCCGTGGAGGCCATCAAGATCGAATTGACACCCAAGGGCAGCCTACAGGCTGCGAGATCGACGAAGGCTCCGGGCAAGACCCGTAAGCGGTAATATTTTGAAAGGCTGCCGGGAGAATTCCTTTTGGGGGCCCCGGCATCCTGTTCAGGCACGCCAGTGCCGCACACCGCATCAAGACAGGCTCGCCGCGTGAAATACCTTTTCATCCATCAGAATTTCCCTGGGCAATACCTGCATATCGTCCATCACCTGCTGAAGAACCCCGCCAACGACATCGTCTTCATCACCGAGCCGAATGGCAACGAGATGCCGGGCGTGCGGCGGGTGGTGTATGAGCTGGGACGCAAGCAGCGGATAGACATCCACCCGACCGCGCGCGACTTCGAATTGGCGGCGCATCGGGCGGACAAGGTGGCGGATGCGGCGCGGCAGGTGAAAGCGCTGGGCTTCACACCCGACATTATTATTGGCCATCACGGTTGGGGCGAGTTGCTCAACATCGTCGATGTCTGGCCTGGCGTGCCGGTGTTGGGATATTTCGAATTCTATTATCATACCATCGGGTATGACGTGAATTTCGACCCCGAATTTCCGATGGCGCCGGACTTCAAGCCGGCGGTGCGGGCGATGAACACCATCAACCATCTGGCGTTGGCGCTGGAGCAGCACGGCCAGTCACCCACCCCTTTCCAACGCAACGCGTTTCCGGCGTGGACCCATGACCGTATCAAGCTGCTGCCGGAGGCGACCCGGCTGGATGTGTGCAAGCCGAACCCGCTGGCGCATGGGCAACGGTTGTCTCTCGGTGATTTCCATATCGATCCCGGCGATCGGCTGATCACGTTCGTGGCGCGCAATCTTGAACCGTATCGGGGTTTTCATACGCTGATGCGGGCACTGCCAGCCATTCTGAAGGCGCGGCCGGATGCCAAGGTGGTGATGCTGGGCGGCGACGATGTGAGCTATGGCGCGCGGCTGGCGAATGGGTCGTGGAAAGATCATTTTATTGCCGAGCAGCGCGGGACGTATGACGCAAGCCGGGTACTGATGCCTGGGCAGGTTTACTATGAGCCATATCTGAAGCTGCTGCAGCGGTCAGACGCCCATGTTTATCTGACGTATCCGTTCGTGGCCTCGTGGTCGCTGCGGGAGGCGTTGGCCTGTGGCTGTGCGGTGGTGGCGGCCGATGTGGAGCCGGTGATGGAGTTCGTGACGCATAACGCGAACGCGCTGCTGACGCCCTGCCTCGACCCCGCGAAGCTGGCGGATTCAATTCTGGCGTTGTTGGAGAACCCGAAGCTTTCGGCCAAGCTGCGGCGCGGGGCGCGGCGGTATGCGGAGACGCATCTGGATATGCGGCATCATCTGGACGCCTACGAGGCGCGGATCACGGAATTGACCGGCAAGCAGGCCGCCGCCCCGGCACCGCAGACGCGGCGCCGGAAGACGCAAGCTTAGTTTAAGTCAGCGATCAGGCCTTTTTTGCCGCTTCGATCCCTTGGAGAATAAGCTCTTCGGCGCGGGCCTTGTCGCCCCAGCCTTCGACCTTCACCCACTTGCCCTTTTCGAGGTCTTTGTAGCGGGTGAAGAAATGCTCGATCGCCTGGCGGGTGATGAGCGGCAGGTCTTCGACCTTGTGGACGTCGGTGTAGAGGGTGTGGATCTTGTCGTGCGGCACGCAGATCAGCTTTTCGTCCTGCCCGGCCTCGTCGCTCATCAGAAGCACGCCGATGGGGCGGGCACGGATGACGGCACCTGGAACCACGCCCACGGGGGTGAGGACCATGGCGTCCACCGGGTCCCCATCGTCGGCCAGCGTGCCGGGGATGAAGCCGTAGGCGGCCGGGTAGGCCATGGGCGTGAACAGGAAGCGATCGACCATGATGGCGCCGCTGTCCTTGTCGATTTCGTATTTCACCTGGGAGCCCTGGGGGATCTCGATCACCACATTGATATCGGACGGCGGCGCCTTGCCGGTGGGCAGCTTGGTGATGTCCATAAGAGATCTCCGGTCGTTGTTGCGTGTGGTTGCGGGGTATAGCCGCCGCGGTGGGTGTTGCGAAGTGGGGGCCGGGCATGTCACATGGCGGTCGCGTATGCGCCTGTAGCTCAACTGGTTAGAGCAGGCCGCTCATAACGGCTCGGTTGCGGGTTCAAGTCCTGCCGGGCGCAGACGC
>JBBROR010000053.1:0-14935 GCA_038229175.1 Acetobacterales bacterium
GTGCTCGGAGCCTGCCACCTTTTTCAGCACCTGGTCGATATCACGCGGATGAAGTTGATTTCCGGCCGGAAGCGAGATTTCGAACTGGCGCAGGAATATGCGGAGATTGTCGAGCTTTTCGTCCGTTGGCGGCGCATGGATCCGATACATGCAGGGCCGCACGAGGCGTTCCAGCTCTTCCGCGGCGCAGACATTGGCCAGGACCATGAATTCTTCGATCAGCCGGTGGCTGTCGAGTCGCGGGCGCGGCGCTATCGAGGCGACGCGACCATCCTCGCCGAGCACCACTTTGCGCTCGGGCAGATCCAGATCGAGCGTGCCGCGCTCGGTGCGGGCGCCCAGCAAGGCGCGGAAGGCTGCATAAAGCGGCGCAAGCGGCAAATGCGTCTCAGACGCGTTGTCCTCGATATCCTGCACCTGCTCGTAGGTCAGCCGCGCCGCCGAGCGCATCAGGCCGCGGCCGAAGCGGTGGCTCCGCTTCAAGCCATCGGCGCCCACGATCATCTCGACATACAGGCAGCCACGATCTTCGTCCGGCCGCAGGCTGCACCAGCCATTGGACAACTCCTCCGGCAGCATCGGCACCACGCGATCCGGAAAATAGCAGCTGTTGCCCCGCGTCCAGGCCGAGCGGTCGAGAGCGCTGCCGGTCGGCACGTAATGCGACACGTCGGCGATCGCCACGATGAGGCGAAACCCCTGGCCGTGCGGCTCGGCAAACACCGCATCGTCGAAATCCCGCGCGTCGCTGCCATCAATGGTGATCAGCGGGATGTGGCGCAGATCGTCGCGGCCGGCCAGCGGGGTGGCTTTTGCCCGGCGGGCTTCGGCCAGCGCGGCCTCGGGAAATTCTGTGGGAATGTCGTGGGTGGCGATCACCAGCAGGCTCACCGAGCGCGCATCGCCCATCTTGCCGAGGATTTCGGTGATCCGCGCCGGCTTCAGCCCGAAGGCCGTGGTGGGAAGCGGTGTCGCCAGCACCACGTCATCGTTCACGGCGCCGTTCTCCTCACCGGCCGGCACCGTCCATTCCGCCTTGGAGCGCTTGTCGGTCGGCACGATCCTGTTGCCGCGCTCGGTGGTGCGAAACAGGCCGATGACGCGGCCAGGCGTGTCGCTGATCCGCTTCAGGGTGCGGCCCTCGTATTTGCCGGCGCCGATCGGCCGCAGCCGCGCCAGCACCCGCTCGCCTGGTGCCAGCGCCGGCTGGCCCTTGACCTCCAGCGCCATCAGAACCATCGGCGGTCGGCCTTCGCCTTCCCAGCCTACCGGCCGGGCAATGGCGTCACCCTCGCTGTCGGTGCCGGTGATCTGGACCACCATTGCATCCGGCAGCCGCCCAGGTGCCGTAAAACGCTTGTGCCCGGCGGGTGCGACCTGGCCTTCCTCGGCCAGGCTTTTCAGCAATTCCCTGAGCGCGTGGCGATGCTCGACGGTCAGCCCGAAGTGCTGGCCGATCTCGCGTTTTCCCACGCGCCCCGCCGCCTCGCGGATGAATTTTCGAACGTCATCGCGCGACGGCATGAGCGCCGGCTTGTTCGGCGGCCGATGCGCCATTCTAGGATGCAGCCTTGCGCGCTGCGGGTTTCTTGGCGGCAGGCTTTTTGGCTGGCTTCTTCTTCGCGGTGGCCTTCTTGACCGGCGCCTTCTTTGCGGCAGGTGTCTCAGCAGCAACAGCCTTCGGAACTGCCTTGGCCTTTGCCTTCGGCGCCGTCTTCTTCTTGGCGCCCGGCTTGGCCTTCAGCACTTTTCCCTTTTCAGCCAGCAGCGCTACCGCTTCATCGAGCGTCATGTCGTCCATGGACACATCGCGCGGCAGGTTGGCCACGGTCTGGCCGTGCTGCGCATACGGGCCGAACCGGCCTTTGCGGATCGTCACCGGCTCCTTGTCCTTGGGATGCGCGCCCATCGCCCGCACCGATGCGAGTTTCTTGGCCAGCACATCCACGGCGCGGTTGAGACCCACCGCCAGCACATCGTCGTCCTTGTCGAGCGAGGCGAACACGCTGGCCATCTTCACGTAAGGCCCGAACCGGCCGATGCCGGCCTCGATCGGCTCTTTCAGTTCGGGATGAATGCCCACGATGCGTGGCAGCGACAGCAGGCCCAGTGCCGATTCCAAGGTGATGGTGTCGCCATCCACGCCGCGCGGCAGCGAAGTGCGGCGTGGCTTCACCTTGCTGTCCGGAATTTGCTCGCCCTGCTGGACATACACGCCATACGGACCGCGCCGAACTGTGACACCCTCGCCGGTGCCGGGGTGGTTGCCGAGCTGGCGCAACCCCTCCTTCAAGGTGGCGGCCCCCTCTTCGTCGGCGCCCTCCACGGCCAGCCGACGTGTAAATTGGCAGTCCGGATAGTTCGAGCAGCCGATGAAGCTGCCGTGCCGTCCGAGTTTCAGCCCCAGCCGGCCCTTGTGGCAGGACGGGCACAGCCGCGGATCGCCGACGCCTTCCTGGACAGGGAAGAAATGCTCGCCGAGATCCTGGTCCAACGCGTCGATGACGTCGGAGATCTTCAGGTCCTTGGTCTCGGCGATGGCGGCCGAAAAGTCTTTCCAGAACGCCCGCATGACGGCGCGCCAGTCGGCCTTTCCCGCCGAGATATCGTCGAGCTGTTCTTCGAGGCCCGCGGTGAAGCCGGTATCCACATAGCGCTCGAAGAAGCTGGTGAGAAACGCCGTCACCAAGCGGCCACGGTCTTCCGGAATGAACCGCCGCTTGTCAATCTTTACGTAGTCCCGCTCCTGCAGAACGGTGAGGATGGAGGCGTAGGTGGAGGGGCGGCCGATGCCCAACTCCTCCATTTTCTTCACCAGGCTGGCTTCGGAAAACCGCGGCGGCGGCTGGGTGAAATGCTGCTCGGATTTCACCTCGCGGGTTTTGGTCGCGTCGCGTTCGGCCATTGGCGGGAGCATGCGGTTGTCGTCATCCTCGGCACCCTCTTCCGCTTCTTCGCGGTAAAGTTTGAGGAAGCCGTCGAACGCCAGAATAGAACCGTTCGCCCGCAGCTTTGGGCCGCCGGCCTTGGCCGGATCAGCGAGTTCCACGATCACCTGGTCCAATTCGGCCGACTGCATCTGCGACGCAACGGCGCGCTTCCAGATCAGCTCGTACAGCCGGCGCTGATCGGGGTTCAGATACTGTGCCATCGAATCCGGCGTGCGCTCCACGTCGGTTGGGCGGATCGCTTCATGCGCCTCCTGCGCGTTTTTCGCTTTCGTGGCATATTCGCGGGCCTGCCCCGGCACATAGTTGCCGCCAAACACTTCTTTTACATGACCGCGAATGGCGAGAATGGCCTCGTTGGCCATCTGCACGCCGTCGGTGCGCATATAGGTAATCAGGCCCGTGGTCTCGCCACCTATCTCGACGCCCTCATACAGCCCCTGAGCCAGGCGCATGATCTGCTGCGCGCCAAAGCCGAGTTTGCGCGACGCATCCTGCTGCAAGGTGGACGTGGTGAACGGGGCAGGCGGGTTGCGCTTCACCCGGCGCCGCTCGACGGAGGCCACCGAGAACGCAGACGCCTCCACCTGCGCCTTCGCGGCGGCGGCCTTGACCGCGTTGTTGATATCGAATTGATCCAGCCGCTTGCCGTCCAGATGCGTCAGGCGCCCAACGAACGGCGCGCCGGCGATTGTGGTCAGCCCGGCCTCGATGGACCAATATTCGCGCGGCTTGAAAATCTCGATCTCCGCCTCGCGCTCACAGATCAGCCGCAGTGCGACGGACTGCACGCGCCCGGCCGACCGGCTGCCCGGCAATTTGCGCCACAGCACCGGCGAGAGTGTGAACCCCACCAGATAGTCCAGCGCGCGGCGGGCCAGGTAGGCCTCGATCAACGGCTGGTCCAGCTCACGCGGCGCGGCCATCGCGGCTTTCACCGCAGATTTAGTGATCTCGTTGAAGGTGATGCGGTGGACGGTGATGCCCTTGAGGAGCTTCTTTTCCTCCAGCATGGCGCGGACATGCCAGCTGATCGCCTCGCCCTCACGATCCGGGTCGGTGGCGAGATAGAGCGTTTTGGTGCCCTTCATCGCCTTGGCGATGGCCGCGATCTGCCGGCCGCCACGCTCATCGGCGGCCCAGTCCATCGCGAAATCTTCATCCGGACGCACGCTGCCATCCTTCGGCGGAAGGTCGCGGACATGACCAAAACTGGCGAGGACCGTAAAACCTGCGCCCAAGTATTTGTTGATGGTCTTGGCTTTGGCGGGCGATTCGACAACGACGACGTCGGGCATGTGCTCTGATAATCCCGCAGTTACGGCCCTTGAACGAGAAGGGCCACCCGGCTGCCTGGCAGCGTCTCCACGCGTCCCGCAAGCTCCAGATCCAGCAGGGCGGCCCGGATCTCTGGAGCCGACAACTGGCAGCGCCGGACCAGATCGTCAACCAAGGTCGGCGCCGGAGAGAGCAGCCCTATTACGGTATCAAGTGCGCCGGGCGTGGTTTCAAGGGCGATCTGCGGCTCGGCAAGCCCGTCCTGCGGGCCGATCCGGCCAAACATCGGGTCGCGGGACAGCCCCTCACGATTTGGGTGATCGGGCAAATTGTCAAACACATCCGCCGCATTCTCCACCAGATGGGCGCCCTGGCGCAGCAGGTGGTTGGTGCCGTGGCATCTGGGATCGAGCGGGCTGCCCGGCACGGCGAACAATTCTCGCCCAGCCTCCTGGGCCAGACGCGCGGTGATCAGGCTGCCGGAGCGCAAGGCGGCCTCCACCACAACAACCCCCAGCGACAGGCCAGCGATCAGCCGGTTGCGGCGCGGAAAATGCCGTGCCTGCGGTGTGGTGCCCAGCGGCGCCTCCGCCACCACGCAGCCGCCGTCTGCGACCCGGGCCTGAAGTGGCGCATGCTCGGCGGGGTAGGGGTGATCGAGCCCGCCGGCGACGCAGGCGATGGTCAGCCCGGAGCGCAGCGCGCCTTCGTGGGCAGCGGCGTCGATTCCGCGCGCCATACCCGACACCACCACATGCCCGGCCGCAGCCAGCTCGTCCGCCAGGCGACCGGCGAAGGTGCGGCCGTTTGCCGATGCATTCCTGCTGCCGACCAAGGCCACCGCCGGTGCACCAAACGCTGCCACGTCGCCCAGGATCGACAACACCGGTGGCGCATCGTCGAGCAACGCGAGCAGCCAAGGGTAGTCGGCGTCATCCAGGATCAGCATCCGGCCACCAAGCTTTTTCAGGGCCGCGATCTCGCGCTCGATATCAGGCCCCGATGGAACGTCAGGCGCTGTGGCCCCGGCACGGCGCGTGATATCTGGCAGCGCCGCGATGGCCGCACCGGCGTTCCCAAAACGCAGCAACAGTCGCCGATACAGCACCGGCCCAATGCCGGAGGTCCGCGCGAGCCGAAGACGGTCGAGACGTTCGTGGCTCAGCATTCGTTCATTTGCCAATCCGCGGCTCGCTTCCTGCCAGCAGGCGCCGAATATTCTGATGGTGCTTTGCCCAAAGCAGCGCCGCCACGACGGCAGCCAGAGTGATCAGGTAGGTGTTGCCAGTCACGAGCCAGACCACGAAAGGTGCGGCGAGCGTTGCTGTGAGCGAGGAGGCCGAGGATATTTTCACCAGCCCGGCCACCGTCAGCCAGACAGCACAGCAGATAGCAGCCGAAAGTGGACTTGCGGCGAGCAGCACGCCAAGCCCGGTGGCCACTCCCTTGCCGCCCTTGAAGCCAAGCCAGACCGGAAAAAGATGCCCGATCACCGCCGCCAGCCCGCAGGCGAGCACGCCGAGCGATCCCGCCACCTCGGCGCCAATCAGCACCGCGAACACACTTTTCAGCGCGTCGAGCAGCAACGTCGCTGCTGCCAGTTCCTTGCGGCCGGTGCGGAGCACGTTGGTGGCGCCAATGCTGCCGGAGCCGATTTTCCGGATGTCGCCCAGGCCCATCGCGCGCGTGATGAGCAACCCGAACGGGATACTGCCCAACAGATAGGCGACAGCGACGGCGAGGAAGAGCATGGGGGTCAACGCTTCGCTCCAGCCGGCTCGACAATCGCCGCCAGCTTGGCCAAAGCTTCGAGCAGCACCGGTTGCGTGGCCGATGCACCATAGCGGGCGTGTCGTGCTGTAAAATCCACACTAAGGGTCTGATCGACAAGAGCTACACCGGCGATAGCGCTGCCGTCTGGAAGCCGCACCTCGAACGGCCAGCCTCGAACGTGCGACGTGATCGGCGCCACCATCGCAAAGCCCGTCACCGCCGAAAAATCACGCTGGCTCAGCACCAAGGCCGGCCGGTCGCCGCTTTGTTCGTGCCCTACGCGCGGATCGCGCGAAAGCCAGATCAGATCACCCTGCTGCGGGACATAAGGCGGGCCGCTCACAGGATTTCGCGGCTCACATCCACACCCCAGTTGACCGGCGCGTGCCGGTTGGCGTCGGTGCACCCGGCCAGCAGCCCCTGCAACCGGTAAAGCGGGCGCGAAGGCTGAATGAGAATCTCACCGTCACGCAGCACCACGCCGATCTCCGACCCGTCCTGCAGCCCAAGCTGGTCGACAAACGCCTTCGGAAGCCGGACGCCCAGGCTGTTGCCCCATTTCTGAATCGTTCCCACGCGATGTCTCTACCAAATGTATACACATAGTATATTCAATTGCGCCCGCATTTCAAGAATCTTCAACGCCACCGCCCCTCTCTCAGGCCAGCAACGCTGACAGACTTCGGGATCTCGGCACCACTCCGCAAATCTACCCAAACACCCGCCGTCCCGCCTTCCATGTGCCGATCACGCGGCCCTCCAGCGCCCGCCCGTCAAACGGCGAGTTCTGCGCCTTGCCGGGCAAGGTGCCGACATTGACCTGCCAGACGCGATCCAGATCGAGCAGGCACAGATCCGCCGCAGCGCCGCGCGAAAGCGTGCCGGCATCGCTGCCGAGCAGCCGGGCGGGAGCGCAGGTCAGCAGCTCGATCGCCCGCATCAGCGAGATCTGGCCGCCATGCACCTGCGCCAAGGTCACGCCCAGCAATGTCGCCAATCCGATCCCACCCGGTGCCGCTTGGGCGAAGGGCAGACGCTTGTCGTCGGCGTCGCGCGGCTGGTGGTCGGAGGCGATCGCATCGATCGTGCCGTCGGCCAAGGCTGCCACCACGGCGAGCCTATCGCGGTCGGCGCGCAACGGCGGCGACAACTTGGCAAACGTGCGATAGGCGCCGATCGCGGTCTCGTTGAGATCGAAATAGGGCGGTGCGGTGTCGCATGTCACCCGCAGGCCGCGATCTCGCGCCTGTCGGATCAACGACAACGCCTCGCCGGTCGAGATATGCGCGAAATGAACCGCGCCATCCGTCAGCTCCGCCAGTCGAATGTCGCGGGCCACCAGGATGGCCTCGGCCGCGGCGGGAATCGCGGGCAAGCCCAACCGCGTCGCCAGCTCGCCCTGAGTGGCAGCCCCCCCGCGTGCCAGATCCGGATCCTCCGGGTGCTGGATGATCCGCATCCCGAACGATGCCGCGTAGGACAATGCCATGCGCATCATACGAACCGAGCCGATCGCCCGCGCGCCGTCAGTAAAGCCCACCGCGCCCGCTTCGGTCAGCAGGCCGATCTCCGCCATCTCCTCGCCGCGACAACCCCGCGTGACGGCGCCATAGGGTAGCACGGTGATGCGCCCGGTCTCCTCGCCCCGCGATCGCAGCAAACGCACCAGGGCCGGATCGTCGATGGCGGGCTTGCTGTCAGGCAGGGCCGCAACCGTGGTGATGCCGCCTGCCGAAGCTGCCAATGCCGCCGATGCCACCGTCTCGCGGAACTCGCCCCCGGGTTCGCCCAGCTCCACACGCATGTCGACCAACCCGGGGCAGAGGATGGCGCCTTCGCCGTCCAACGCGGGCACGCCATCAGGTCGGCCAAGAGCCGCGCCAAAATCCGCTATCCTGCCGTTGCGCACCAGAAGCGCGCCCATCTGGTCCAGCCCGACGGCTGGGTCGATCAGCCGGACATTTTCGAACAGGACATCAGACATTGCGGCTCCTCCCGCGCGCGAGAATGTCCAGCACGGCCATCCGCACCGCTACGCCCATCTCCACCTGCTCCTTGATCACCGAGCGAACGGGGTCGTCGGCCACAGCGGAGTCGATCTCCACGCCACGGTTCATCGGGCCGGGATGCATCACCATCGCGTCCGGCTTGGCATGCGAAAGTTTCTCGAAATCAAGGCCATAGAACCGGAAATACTCACGCGCCGAGGGCACCAGCCCGCCATTCATCCGCTCACGCTGCACCCGCAAGGCCATCACGACGTCAGCGCCTTGTAGGCCCTTGTTCATGTCGTGGAACACCTCCACGCCAAGCCGAGCCGCCTCGGCCGGTATCAATGTAGGCGGCCCCACCACCCGCACCGTGCTTCCCATGGCGCTCAGCAGGTGAATGTTCGAGCGCGCCACCCGTGAATGCAGGACGTCGCCGCAGATCGCCACCACCAGGCCTTCCAGCTTGCCCTTGCGCCGCCTTATGGTCAGCGCGTCCAGCAGCGCCTGGGTCGGGTGCTCATGCGTGCCGTCGCCGGCATTGATCACCGCCGCGTCCACCTTCTGCGCCAGAAGATTGGGCGCACCGGACTGGTCGTGCCGGATCACCAGCAGGTCGCACATCATCGCGTTCAGCGTGGCGGCGGTATCGAGCAGCGTCTCGCCCTTGTTCACGCTGCTGGTGGACACGGACATGTTGATGACATCCGCACCCAACCGCTTGCCGGCGAGTTCAAAGCTGGTGCGCGTGCGCGTGCTGTCCTCGAAGAACAGATTTATCAAGGTGCGCCCGCGCAGCAGGTCGCGCTGCGTCTTGCCGGAGCGGTTGAGCAGCACGTAGCTCTCCGCCAGATCCAGCATGGCCTCGATCTGCGGGGGGTGCATGCCCTCGATCTGCAGCAGATGGCGATGCGGTGCGATCACGGCGATTCCTCGGCTGGGCTAAAACTAAGCGGGCGTGCCACAGAGCAGGCCCGCCCTGCAATACAGCATAGTCGAAGCCATGCCTTCCCAAGCCCGCGTCCAGATGCGATCTGATACACAGTTTGACCCGTTGAAGGCGCGCCTTCAGGATGCCCGCATGATTTTGCTGATCGACAACTACGACAGTTTTACCTTCAATCTCGTGCACTTCCTGGGCGATTTGGGGGCTGCATGCGACGTGGTGCGCAACGACCAGATCACCGTGGCGGAGGCGATGGCCCGCAATCCGGAGGCGATCGTGTTGTCGCCCGGCCCGTGCACGCCCAACGAGGCCGGTATCTGCCTGGACCTGATCGAAGCCGCCGCCGGCCGGCTTCCAATCCTCGGCGTATGCCTCGGCCACCAGGCCATAGGACAGGCCTTCGGTGGCACCGTGGTGCGGGCCCCGGCGCCGATGCACGGCAAGATCAGCGAAGTGACCCACGATGGCACCGACATCTTCGAAGGTCTGCCCAGCCCCTTCGAGGCGACGCGCTACCATAGTCTGGTTGTCAGGCAGGAAGACTTTCCCGACGCGCTTCAGGCCACCGCTCATACCGGCGACATCGTGATGGGCCTGCGCCACCGCACGATGCCCATCTTCGGCGTGCAGTTTCATCCGGAGAGCATCGCCAGCCAGCATGGCCATGATATCCTTCGGAATTTCCTGGCCATCGCGCGCGGCGCAAACGCGCCATTAAAGGCCGCCTGAGTGGACGGCAATCTGAAACCCACGCTGGCCCGGCTTGCCCTGGGACAGACCCTGAGCGTGGCGGAGTCCGAAAACGCCTTCGGCATCATCATGGCCGGCGAGGCGACCCCATCGCAGATCGCGGGCCTGCTGATGGCGATGCGGGTGCGCGGCGAGACGGTGGCGGAACTGACTGGCGCCGTGCAGGCGATGCGCGCGCGGATGCTGGCGGTGGATGCGCCCGAGGGTGCCATCGATGTCTGTGGCACCGGCGGCGACGGCTTCGGTACGTTGAACGTGTCCACAGCCGTTACCTTTGTGCTGGCCGGCCTGGGCGTGACGGTTGCCAAGCATGGCAACCGCGCGCTGAGCTCCCGCACCGGCGGGGCTGACGTTCTGACCGCCCTGGGCGTGAATGTGGACGTGCCGATAGATCGGCTGCCCACCATTCTGCGCGCCGCGCACTGCGCCTTCCTGTTCGCACCGCGCCATCATGCCGCCCTGCGCCACGCCACCGGGCCACGCGTCGAACTCGGAACGCGCACCATTTTCAATCTGTTGGGGCCGCTGGCCAATCCGGCCCGCGTCACCCGCCAGCTGACGGGTGTGTTTTCACCGGTCTGGGCCATACCGATGGCCGAAACCCTGCGCAATCTTGGCAGCACCGACGCCTGGATCGTCCACGGCCAGGGGCTCGACGAGCTCACCTTGGCCGGCGAAAGCCAGGTTGTCGCACTGAAGGACGGGGCTATCACGTCATTTACCGTAACGCCCCACGATGCCGGCCTGAAACCCGCGCCGATTGCAGCAATTGCAGGGGGTGAGGCCGTGGAAAACGCGGCGGCCCTGCTGGCTTTATTGAACGGCGCACCAGGCGCATATCGAGACACGGTGCTGCTGAATGCCGCAGCCGCCCTGATCGTCGCAGGACGGGTGGACGGACTGAAGCAGGGTGTGGCACAGGCAGCCCAGTCGATCGACAGTATGGCGGCCGTTGCCGCGCTCGAGACTTTGAAGCGGGAAACCACATGACAACGCCGGATCTTGCCGTTTCAGCCATGACATCCAACGCACTCTCCGTCATTTGTGCCGACACGCGCGTCGAGGTTGCCCGCCGCAAGGCGATCACGCCCATCGAGGCCATGAAGGCGCAGGCGGCCGCAGCCGGACCGGTGCGTGGCTTCGGCCGCGCCTTGATGGATACCGCGGCCAAGCGTTTTGCGCTTATCGCCGAAATCAAGAAGGCCTCGCCCTCAGGCGGCCTCATCCGGCCGGACTTCGACCCTGCAAGCCTCGCAGTGGCCTATCGCAACGCCGGTGCCACCTGCCTGTCGGTGCTGACCGACGGCCCCTATTTCCAGGGCGCCCCGGATCACCTGCGCGCCGCGCGCGTGGCCGTGGATCTGCCGGTGTTGCGCAAGGATTTCATTCTTGACCCCTGGCAGGTCTATGAAAGCCGGGCGATGGGGGCCGACTGCATCCTGCTGATCCTCGCCTGCCTGTCTGACGACGAGGCGCGCGAGCTCGAACAGATCGCTGACAGCCTTGATATGGACGTTCTGGTGGAGGTGCATGAGCGCGAGGAACTTGAACGCGCGATGTGCCTGCAGAGCCGACTGATAGGCGTGAACAACCGCAATCTCAGGACCTTGAAGACCGATATCAACACCACTCTCGAGCTCGCCGCGCTGATCCCGCCGGATCGGTTCCTGATCGGCGAGAGCGGTCTTCGCACCCATGCCGACCTTCAGATGCTTGCCCGCTCCGGCGTGCACTGCTTCCTTGTCGGCGAAAGCCTGATGCGACAGGACGACGTGGAAACAGCCACACGCGTCCTTCTCAACGGATGACCGACGCAGTGCGGAAGGAGGCGCACAAGGCGTCGCCGGGCCTGACCCATTTCGACGCCAATGGCGCCGCCGCAATGGTGGACGTGTCTGCCAAGGCCGAAACCCATCGCAGCGCCACCGCGCGGGCCAGCGTGGTGATGCGTCCTGGCACGCTTGCGCTGATCATGGCCGGTGACGCCAAAAAGGGCGACGTGTTCGGCGTGGCCCGCCTCGCCGGAATCATGGCGGCCAAGCGCACTGCTGATCTCATTCCGCTGTGTCACCCGCTGCCGATTTCGGCCGTCTCCGTCGATCTGCGCGCAGACGGCGATACCATCGTTCTGATCGAAGCCACCGTGCGCACAACCGGCCGTACCGGCGTGGAGATGGAGGCGCTGACTGCGGCCTCGGTGGCCGCGCTGACGGTCTATGACATGGTCAAGGCCGTTGATCGCGGCATGCGTATCGAGGGCCTGCGGGTCACGGCCAAATCCGGTGGCAAGTCTGGCGACTTTCAACAGGACTGAACAAAATGGCAGCGATGATCTCGGTCGAGGACGCCCGCGCCCACGTGCTGGCGGGGCTGGCGCCCACCGGCGCCGAGATTGTGGCGCTGGCGGACGCCTGGGGCCGCGTAACCGCCTACGACATCAAGGCGCGCCTGACGCATCCGCCGCAGGATGTGTCCGCCATGGACGGCTATGCCGTGCGCGCCTCCGATCCGGACCCCCGCCAGGTGGTTGGCGCTGCGCCCGCAGGCCATCCCTGGCTGGGGGTTGTGGCGCAAGGTCAGGCGGTGCGGCTTTTTACCGGCAGCATCGTTCCTGAAGGCGCGGACTGCGTGGTGCTGCAGGAAGACACCGATGTCGACGGCTCGGGCATCACCGTTCGTGACTCCATTCGGCCCGGCCAGCACATCCGCCGCGCCGGCCAGGATTTCCATGAGGGCGATGTGATGGTGGCCGCCGGCACGCGCCTCACGCCGCGCCAGATCGGCATCGCCGCGGCCGCGAACCACGCCTGGATTTCCGTCCGCCGCCGGCCGGTGGTGGCCCTTCTGGCCACTGGCGACGAGATCGTGCTGCCCGGCGAGACGTTGCCGCCCGGCGGCATCGTCAGTTCCAACTCCCACGCGCTGTCCGCTCTCGTGCGCGCCTGTGGCGGCACGCCGTTGCTGCTGCCGATCGCCGCCGACACTCTCCAATCGATCGCCGAGGCCGCCGAGTTTGCCAGGGCGGCCGATCTGCTTGTCACCACCGGCGGCGCCAGCGTCGGCGATCATGATCTCGTAGCGCAGGCCCTGGGCGGGCTGGGGCTCGAACTGAATTTCTGGAAGGTGGCGATGCGGCCAGGCAAGCCGCTGATGCACGGCCATATCGGGCGCCTGCCACTGCTGGGCCTGCCGGGCAATCCGGTCTCGGCCTATCTGTGCGCCGTGCTGTTCCTCAAGCCCATGATCGAGCGACTGTCAGGCCTTCCCGGTCTGGCCCCGACCCCCACGGTGGCAAGGCTTTCGTCGTCGCTGCCAGCCAACGATCACCGGGCCGACCACCTCCGCTGTCGCCTGTCGCAGAACCAGGATGGCACCCTGATCGCAATCCCCGCGCTTCGCCAGGACTCCGGCATGATGCGCACGCTGTCGGAGTCCGACGGCATCATCCTGCGGCCGCCCCACGCGCCAATGGCCACCGAAGGCGAAACGGTTCAGGTCCTGCGCCTGGACCAACTCGGTGTTTGAAGCATCGATGCAAGCCATTCCTTGACCGACGCGAAAGAACCAACATAGAACATCCATCAGGTTGCTGGTTTGTTCCAGCCACATTCAGCCGGGCGGAGTGATACATATGCTGACACGTAAACAGCACGAGCTTCTCACCTTCATCGACAAGCACCTGCGCGAGACCGGTTTCTCGCCAAGCTTCGAGGAAATGAAGGAGGCTCTTAACCTGAAATCGAAATCCGGCATCCACCGGTTGATCTCCGCGCTTGAGGAGCGGGGCTTTCTCAGCCGCCGCCACCATCGCGCCCGGGCCCTGGAGGTAACCCGCCTTCCCGACGAGAACCGTGCGCGCCCTGAGGCTCCGGCCGCGGCAGCAGGGTTTGCGCCCAACGTCATTCGCGGCGACTTCACGAATCGCTTTGTCGGCGTCAAGGCCGCCGAAGACGCCGTTGCCGTTCACCTCCCCCTTTATGGTCGCATCGCCGCCGGCTTGCCGATCGAGGCGATGCGCGATGCCAGCGCCCAGATCGAGGTGCCCATCGCCATGCTGGGCACCGGCGAGCATTACGCCCTGGAGGTTGCCGGCGACTCGATGGTCGATGCCGGTATCCTCGACACCGACATCGTCATCATCCGGCGCGGGGACGTGGCCGAGAACGGCCAGATTGTGGTGGCCCTGGTGGATGACGAGGAGGTCACGCTCAAGCGCCTTCGTCGCCGCGGCGCCTCCATCGCGCTGGAACCCGCCAACCCCCGCCACGAAACCCGTATCTTCCCAGCCGACCGCGTGCGCGTACAGGGAAGGCTGGTGGGCCTTATGCGGAAGTATTGAAGCCGTGAACGGCGCCCCCCGATTGGCAAGGGGGCGTCCACCATTCCTAACCTGGCACACGCCGCCCGCCCAACGCCACGCCCACCAGGAGCACCGCCACGGCCATCAAAGCCGAGCCCAGCCCCACCTGTTCGGCGAGCACCCCGATCGCCGCCGGCCCGGCCAGAATTCCGGCATACCCAAGGCTGGTGATCGCCGGCACCGCCAGCCAAGCCGGCATGTCCGTCTGTCGGCCTGCAGCCGTGAAAAGCACCGGCACGATGTTGGCGCAGCCTGCGCCCACCAACGCAAAACCGCCCAGCGCCCAAAGCCAGCCCGCGACCTGCGTCGCCAACACCAGCCCCATGGCCGCCAGCAAAGCGCCAGACACCACCATCGTGCGGCCACCGAAACGTCGCACCCACGCATCGCCGGTCAGACGGCAAAACGTCATGGCGCAGGAGAACGCGGCATAGCCGAAGCCGCCCTGGCTTGCATCCAGCGTGCCGGACTGCACCAGGAACAGGGCGCTCCAGTCCAGCACGGCGCCTTCGGTCAGGAAAGCGATGAGGCACAGCACGCCAAGCATCAGCACCACGCCGCGCGGCCAGGCGAAAGGCGGCCCGGCACCGCGCGCGCCCTGCGCCAACAGATCCCGAAAGGCGAGGGCCAGAAGGGCTGCGATCCCGGCGTCGACCACCAGCACCGCTGCCAGGATGCTCATTCCAGCGCCAAGCAGGGTTGTCACGGCCACAGCGCCTGCAAAGCCGCCAACGCTGAACAGGCCATGAAATCCGGACATCATTGTCCGGCCGCTTTCCCGTTCCACAATGATCGCCTGAATGTTGATCGTCACATCGAGCGTGCCCAGTCCCGCGCCGAAAAACAGCAGCGCCGCCATGAACCACGGCACCGAGCCCAGTTCGGCCAACAA
>JBBROR010000054.1:0-14770 GCA_038229175.1 Acetobacterales bacterium
ATCGATGAGGCGCAGCGGATCAAGAACGCCCATACCCACGCGGCGATCGCCGTGAAACGCCTGCGCCGCCGCCGGGCCTGGGCACTGACCGGCACGCCACTGGAGAACCGGGCCTGTGACCTGATCTCCATCCTCGAATTCGTGGCCCCCGGCCGCTACCAGAAAAGCCAGATGATGGTCGGCTTGCGCCGCCTGCTTGACGAGACGCAGATACGTCGCCGCCGGGCCGAGGTGCTGCCCGACCTGCCGCCGAAGACGGGTTACACCATCGACCCCGGCCTTTTGCCGTCCCAGCGCACCGCCTATGATATCGCCGAACACGATGGCCTGGTCTGGCTGCGTGAACTCGGCGAGAAGGTGACGGTCGCCAATATCCTCGAACTGCTGCTCCGCCTGAAGCAGCACTGCAACGCCGAACCGCAGACCGGCGCCTCCGGCAAGCTGGACGATCTGGAACGGCGGGTGGAGAGCCTGGCCGCGACACAGGAGAAGGCGCTGATTTTCAGCCAGTTCGTCGCCGGCCCGTTCGGCGTGCAGGCGATCGCCACGCGGCTCAAGCGGTTCGCCCCGCTGACTTTGGTCGGTGGCCAGGACGCCGCCACCCGAAATGCTACCCTGGCCGCCTTTGCCGACAACCAGCGTCACCAGGTTCTGGTGCTGTCCCTGAGGGCTGGCGGTGTTGGGCTGAACCTGACCGCCGCCTCCGTCGTCTTCCACTTCGACCGCTGGTGGACCGCCGCCGTGGAGGCGCAGGCCGAAGACCGGGCGCATCGCATGGGCCAAACAAGGCCCGTGCAGGTCTTCACCTATGTCTGTGCGGACACGGTGGAAATCCGCATCGCCGAGATTATCGCAGGCAAGCAGAAGATGGCGGATCTGCTGGTCGATGGCATCGATGTCGAGGCGCTGGCGCATTGGGACAAGGCGGATCTGCTGATGGCGGCGGGGATGAGGTAAGCGAGCGCCTTCGTTGATGAAAAGAACCAAACACTGCACGCTACCTGCACTTTTTGCGGCATCCACGGTAATTGCTCAAACCCCTTCGCAGGCGGCCTGGATAATGGGGCTTTCCAGCGAGAGCGACGGATAGCGCGCCGACGGCTGCCGTCGCATTTCGCCCTGCCTTGGCGATGACGCTGGTCATGGCGGTGTAGACCTTGCCCTTCACTGCGTCCGCGCCGCCCCCATGTCATCTGGCAGCGCCTGTGGATTGCGGCGCAACACCGCCATCGTATCATGATCCTGATGCGTGTTGGCGACGACGAAGCCCAGGCCGATGTCGCGGTGCGTGGCATGCTTGATCCGGTGCGAGGAACAGATACCGTTGGCATAGCTGTAGATCAGCAAAGCCAACATCCGGCTTGGACGATAGATGGCGGCCTGCCACCAGCCCGCGGGTTCACCGTCAGGCGAAGCCTGCCTGCTGGGCCAAAATGGCATCGCCGCGGGTCGCTGCATCGCCAATTTGGCCACCATGCTCCTCAGTCAGCACGTTCGACCGCTAGAATCCGTCCCAACGCCACCCAGCGACATATGAATGGCCCAGGCACGCGAAATAGCTCGCAACCTCAGTCCGACAGGCTGCTAGGCTCCGTTGCAGCCAGCACAACCCGGGCAAGGACACGAGCCGAGATGAACAATCCGATGAACCTGCTTTGGCTGCTCGTCCTGGTCGTGGTGATTGCCACCATGTTCGCCGGAGCCAAATCGGTGCCGCAGGGCAATGTCTGGACAGTCGAGCGCTTCGGCGCCTTTACCCGCCTGCTCGAACCGGGGCTCAACTTCGTGCTGCCATTCGTCGATCGGATTGGCCGCAGGCTGAACGTGCAGGAACAGGTTCTTGATATCCCCGAGCAGACCGTCATCACCGGCGACAACGCCACCGTGGCAGCCGACGGTGTGATTTATTTCCGCGTGCTGGAGCCGGACAAGGCCGCCTACCAGGTGCAGAACCTGTCCCAGGCGTTGACCACGCTGGCAATGACCAACATTCGCGCTGTGATCGGCGAGATGCAGCTGGATGCGGCGCTGTCGTCGCGTGAGCGGATCAACACGCAGTTGTTGACCATTCTGGACGGCGCCACGCATCCGTGGGGGGTGAAGGTCAGCCGGGTGGAAATTCGGAAAATCGAGCCGCCCCAGAACCTGATCATGGCGATGAACCTGCAAATGACCGCCGAGCGCGAACGCCGCGCCACGGTGGCCAAGGCGGAGGGCGAGCGTGAAGCGTCCATCAAGCGGGCTGAGGGCAACAAGCAGAGCCTGATTCTGGCCGCCGAGGGCCGCCAGGAGGCTGCCAACCGCGATGCCGAGGCGCGCGAGCGTTTGGCTGCCGCCGAGGCCGCGGCAACCCGCATGGTGGCCGATGCCGCGCGCGACGGAGGTGAGCCTGCCTTGCGCTACTTCATCGCCGATCGCTATGTCGAGGCATTCAAGGTTCTGGCCAACTCGCCCAACAGCAAGATGGTGATCGTTCCGATGGAGGCCACCGCACTCGCCGGCGGCATCACGCAGGCGATGATGCTGCTGCAGCCGGGTGCGGCGTCTGCCTTACCCGCCACGGCGTCGGTGCCGCGAGCAGGGACGTGAGCAACTGGAACCTCACGGAGCCTGGAATCCTCTGGGTCGCTGCCGGCCTTGTGCTGGTGGTGGCTGAAATCATTCTACCAGGCGCCTTCCTGTTGTGGCTTGGGATTGCCGCCATCGGCACCGGCATTGCCTGTGGGCTGGCGACGCTGGATTTCGCGACCCAGGTGGTGGTGTTTGCCGTGCTGGCGCCACTTTCGATCGCGGTTGCGATGACGATGCGGCGTGGCCGGCTGCCGGCCACGGTGAACACGCCTGGCTCCGGCCTCGTTGGCCGGCAGGCGACGGCGCTGAGTTTCAACGGGCGCGAAGGCCGGGTGCGGCTGGGCGACAGCGATTGGCCGGCGCGGCTGGTGGCCGATCAGGCGACGCCGCAGCCGCAGTCCGTGCTGCTCGTGGTGGCGGTCGACGGTCTGGTGCTGCTGGTTCGCTCCGCCGACATGACGCAAGCTTAACGGGTGCTGAGCTTGAAGCCTGTGCCCCCCTTTGCCACGTGATGAACATGGACCAAAAGCGGAAAGATCCTGTGTCCCTTCAGATCGACATGACGCCCGACGGTCGCTTCGCCGGGCCGCAACCAGCACCTGTGAGCAGCCAGATCCTGCGTCTTGCCTTGCTGGTGGCTGGAATTGCCGGCGTGGTTGCGATCGCGGCACTGGCGCTGTGGCTGGCTCTGACGCTTATTCCGATCGCCATCGGCGCGGGACTGATCGCCTATGGCGTGCTGCGATATCGGATGTGGAAATCGGGCCGGGCAATTCGCCGCACTTGATTGACCGGCGATATTACACTGAAGACATTGGTAGGCTTGGTTTTTGATGCGCCGGTGGGGCTATGTGTATGAAATTCTGTTGGAGTTGTTCGATGCGTTATTTGATCCCCGCCTTCGCCGCGCTTGTCATGGCAGCATCCCCGCTCGCAGCCCAGGCGCAGAACGCCACGCAGAACGCCGGGCCGACCACGCAGCAGAACAGCGTCACTCCGCAGGCTCCGGCGTTGCCGGCACCGAAGCCCAATCGGCTCGCCAAGCGTTTTGCCGCCGCCAATACCACGCATGACGGGCACCTGACCCTCGATCAGGCGAGATCCGCAAAATGGATGCAGGTCGTCAAGCGCTTCGGCAAGATCGACGCCGACAGCAAGGGCTACGTCACCGAGCAGCAAATCCGCACCGCGGCCGCCCAGGCGCGCGTCGTGAAGGGAGCGACTGCGAACAAGACCTGATAGGCCAATGGGTTGCAAAATCTATCTTGTGGCAGGCGCTTTCCAGAAGGGCCGCGTGTGCTTCCAGCATGCGCTTTGCACAACCGATGGAAGTTAGGTTCTACCGCCGCCCGTAGGCACGCAGCCAGGTATCCGCAGCCGCCCGCACCGTCTGTTCAATCTCCATTTCGCTTTCCGCCGGCGCGAGCGCCAGGCTGCGGCGCAGGAATACCCCGCTCCGCATCAACGCCATGAATTGCTGTGCCGCCATCTCACGATCGCCGACCTCGACCAGTCCTGCGTCTTCCAGCATGATGAGCCAGTCCGCAAATCGGCGCATCATGCCGACGGGGCCATTCTCGTAGAAGGCGCGGCCCAATTCCGGAAAGCGGACCGATTCCGCCATTGCAATCCGATAGATCGCCAAGGTGCGCTCGCGCAGCATGAAGCGCAGCATGCGAAAGCCGATCGCTTCCAACGCCGCCCTAAGATTCGGGACCAAGGCTGGAAACAGATCTTCGCCAAGCGGATTGTCGATTCCCTTGTCGCACATGATCGCTGCGAACAGCGCGTCCTTGGACGGAAAATACGCGTAAAGCGTTGCCTTGGAGACGTTCGCCGTCCGCGATACCTGGTCCATGCTCACGTCGCCATAGCCGTTCGCCAGGAACAGCAATTCCGCCGCCTGGGCGATCTGCAGGCGTTTGGGGGAGAACTCCAGCGGCGGCTCGGACGATGCTGAGGGAACGAACATGCCTGATGATCGACGCTTTTCACACCAAGGTCAAGATTGAACTGAACCGTTCAGTATAGCCTTGACCACGGTTTGAGAATGGCTATGTGTCCGAAATTGAACTGACGAGTTCACTCGGACAAATGCCATGAATGCCATTTCCAAGCCCCTGCTGAAATCCGACCCGACGCAGGAAAGTGCGGCTGGCACACTGCCGGCACGGCGCGGTCGTGCCCCGTTAAAACTTCTGGTCGGACTGGTCGTGCTGATCGTCGGCGGCATTCTTGCCAATTGGTGGTTCACGGAGGCCGTCTTTATCGAATCGACCGACAATGCGTATCTTCAGGGCGAAATTGCCGTTTTGGGCCCGCGCATCGATGGCGACGTGATCTCGGTCGAGGTCGGAGACAATCAGCCGGTCAAGGCCGGTGACCGGCTTTTGACCCTGGACCCGCGGGATCGCCAGGCGCAATTGGCTGTGGCCAGCGCGAACGAGGCTGAGGCGCGGTCGGCGATCGCCACCGCCAGCCGACAGGTGGACCAGCAGCGCACCGCCATCGGTGCTGCGGAAGCGATGATGGCGTCGGCCGACGCCGAACAGGTTCGCGCCACAGCCGAGGCCGGTCGCTCTGGCGCGCTGGTCGGCGCCGGCTGGACCTCACGCCAAGCCAACGAGATCGCAATCGCCGATCGCAGCAAGGCCCGCGCCATGGTGGCCAACGCCGCCGCAGGACGTGAGCAGGCGACAGGCGCCCTGGCAGTGTCCGAGGCGCAACAGGCCCAGGCCGAGGCGCGACTGCTGTCAGCGCAGGCGCAGGTGCGCATCGCCCGGAACAATCTTTCTGACACAGTGGTATTGGCGCCGTTCGACGGCATCGTGGGCAACCGTGCGGCGCGAGTGGGCACCCATGTCGCCGCCGGTCAGCAATTGCTCTCGCTGACCCCACCGGCTGCGAGCCTCTATGTGGTTGCGAATTTCAAGGAAACCCAGCTCACCCGCATGCGCCCGGGCCAGTCAGTGCTGTTGACGCCGGATATCGACCCGAAATCTGCCGTGCATGGCCGCGTGTCCAGCCTGGCACCTGCCACAGGGGCGCTTTTTTCGCTGCTACCGCCGGAGAATGCGACCGGCAACTTTACCAAGGTGGTGCAGCGTGTGCCTGTGAAGCTCACGATCGACCCTGCCGAGGCCGCCAAGGCCGGCTGGCTGCGCGCCGGGCTTTCGGTCACCGCCGAGGTTGACACCCGCGCCGGGGACCATCCTCGCCTGGGCATCATCGGCGCCGCCCTGGCCACGCTTGGGCTCCGCTGAGCCGTCATGTCCGGCGCCATAATTCCCGAGACGCAGCTGAGCTGGCGGCAATGGCTGGGTTTCATGTCCATGGTGGTGGGCATGTTCATGGCGATCCTGGACATCCAGATCGTCAGCGCCTCGATCGCGGAGATCCAGGCCGGGTTGTCCGCCAGTTCGGACGAGGTCTCCCGCGTCCAGACCAGCTATCTGATCGCCGAGATCGTGATGATCCCGCTGTCTGGCTGGCTGTCTCGCCTCCTGTCCACGCGGGTGTTGTTCACCATCAGTGCCGTCGGATTCACGATTTTCTCGTTCGCCTGTGCGCTGGCCACCAATCTACAGGCGATGGTGATCTTCAGGGCACTTCAGGGCTTCATCGGCGGTGCCATGATCCCCACGGTGTTCGCCACGTCGTTCCTGTTGTTCCCCGGCGCCAAGCGCGCGCAGATCTCCGTCCTCATTGGCCTCACCGCCACCCTGGCGCCCACGATCGGCCCAACCCTTGGCGGCTGGCTGACGCAGCAATTGAGCTGGCACTGGCTGTTCCTCATCAATGTGCCTGTCGGTGCCTTGGTCGCGTTCAACGTCTGGAATTTCCTGGATATCGACAAGGCGAATCCTGCCTTGCGCCGCAGTTTCGATGCCATGGGGCTGCTGCTGATGGCGGCCTTTCTCGGCAGCCTCGAATACGTTCTGGAGGAGGGCAACCGGAAGGACTGGTTCAGCGACGAACTGGTGCGCAATCTTGCGGTGGTGGCCGCGGTGGCCGGCGTGATGTTCTTCTGGCGCATGCTGACCCGGCCGGATCCGCTGGTGGATCTGAAGGCGTTCACCAATGCCAACTTCGCGTTCGGCTGCCTGTTCAGCTTCATCGTCGGCATCGGGCTCTACGGATCGGTCTATGTCATCCCGCTCTTTCTTGGGCGTGTCCGTGGCTATGACAGCCTGCAGATCGGCGAGACGATGTTCGTGACTGGCCTTACGATGTTTTTCGTGGCTCCCATCAGCGGCAAGCTGTCGCGCCGGATGGACATGCGCTGGATGCTGGCCGGCGGGTTGCTGGCGTTCGGCGTCTCGGTGGCCTGGCTGGGCCGAATGAGCAGCCAGAGCGCGTTCTGGGACCTGCTGCCGCCGCAGGCGCTGCGCGGCGCGGCACTGATGTTCGTGATGTTGCCGGTCAACCAGCTGGCGCTCGGCACCCTGCCGCCATCGCAGTTGAAGAACGCTGCCGGGCTCTACAATTTGATGCGCAATCTCGGTGGCGCCATTGGGCTTGCGATGATCAACACCGTGGCGACAGCGCGCGAGGCCATGCATACGTTGCATCTGCAGGAGCAGGTGACGTGGTCGCGCAGCGCCGCCACGAGCACGCTGCACAACATGACGATGGCGCTGCAGCCGGGCATGGGCAGCGAAGCCCATCTCGCCGCGTTGAAGCGCATGGCCGCCATGGTTCGGCGCGAGGCGTTGACGCTGACGTACAACGACGTTTTTCTGCTGATGTCGTTGAGCTTTTTGCTGGCGATTCCGCTGACCCTGCTACTGAAAAAGCCGAAGCCCGCGGGGTCTGCCGGCGCGCACTGAGCTAGATCATGATGCTTTATAGGGCAGTGGCGACCATCGCCAGCGCGTGCGCGACCGTGGCTTCCCTGACCGCGGTGCGATCGCCAGGGAACACGATGCGCTCGGACCTGACGCCGGATTTCGTGGCCAGCCCAAACCAGACCAAGCCCACCGGCTTGGCCGTCGAGCCGCCGCCTGGGCCGGCCACGCCGGTGACGGACACGGCGACATCAGCGTCAGATCGCGCCAGCGCGCCTTCCGCCATGGCGCGTGCCACCTCCTCGCTCACGGCACCCACCGCCGTGATCAACCCGGCATCCACACCCAGCATCGTCGTCTTGGCGGCGTTGGAATAGGTGACGAAGCCGCGATCCACCACATCGGACGATCCCGCGATGGCGGTGAGGCTGGCCGCGATCAGCCCACCGGTGCAACTCTCGGCAGTGGCTATTGTCCACCCGCGGGCGCGGAGATGGGACAGCAGGCTTTCAGCCTGTGCCAGAACCCTGTCGTCGATCACGCGGATGTCTCCATTTCGGCTGCAATCTCGCCATCGGCGATGGCCTGGCGGAAACGTCTGAAATCGCATGCGTTCTGTCCGGCATAGGCCAGCGCCCAGGCTGACACCGCATCATCGAAGCGGGAACCTTCGCCGAGATATCCTGAAATCATGGCAGCATCGCCGGCGCGGGCATGGGCCCGGCCCAAAGTGCGGCCGCAGAGATCCGCATAGAAGGGCAGGGATTTCGCCTCGAACTTGCTGGCAACAGCAGCGAGGCGAGGATCCTTCAACTGGCGTACATAGAAGTCCTGACCGCCGGATTGTGTCCATCCCAGGAACTGGTCGGGCTCGGCCTGCAGCAGGCGCTGGCCGGTGACGACGCGCTGGCCGTCATGTGCGTAGGCGCTGCGACCGGCGAATTCCGCCAGCACTGATTTCGACATCGCCTTGAGTTGCAGCAGCAGGCTGTCACCATCGGCGCTGCCATAGAGCCCGATCGCGCAGAACAGGCCCACCGAGCCCACGCCCACCGCCTTGAACGCCACGTCCACAAGGCGGTAGCGCTGCATCAGTATGCGGCGCTCCTCGGCAAGCCCTTGCTCGTAGGCTTCGAAGGCCCGATGCGCCGTCTGCTCCTGTGGCCCCAGGCGGAACAACGAGGGCGGCCGCTCCCGCAGGCGCAAGGTGCCGGGGCCGGCGATCAGCCGCCGGAAGCCGGCTCGGCCATCCTCCACGATGTTGGCCAGGCGCTGGCGTTCCAGCTTGCGCACGTCGCGGTCGCCGATCTCCGCAATCGCCGATTCGAGCATGATGCGCGATTGCCAGGCCTCGAGGGGCGGCACCATCGCCCGCTCCATCATCTCGCGGCGATAGGCGTGCACCATGCGGCGGGCCACGGCGCGACATGCCTTGTCCGGCAGGCCCTGAACCTGGCCTGCCACAACCAGGCTGGCGGCGAGGCGCTTCACATCCCATTCGAACGGCCCCGGCAGCGTCTCGTCAAAATCAACGATATCGAACAGCGCGTCTCCGAGCTGGCCAGCGCGTGCGCCGAAATTGGCAAGATGCGCGTCGCCGGACAGCTGGGTGTGCAGCCCGCTATTGCTCGCGGTGCCAAGATCGGCATTACAGGCGGCGCCGAGATCGGCCGCCATGATGGCCGCCGCGCCGCGCAGAAAGGCAAAGGCGTCGGTGGCCATCCTGGCACGGCGCAGCGGCAGCAGCGCTTCGATCCGGCCGGCCTCGGCCGCGCGGATCACCGCCACCGGATCGGCGCGATGTGGCGGGCGCACCCATTCGCCGTGCGCGCCGCGCGGCATCAGCGCGCGGCGCGCATGGCCGGCGGATTTGCGGTCGGCGACGCAGAGCAGCGGTCTGGTCGCGTTCATGTTGGAAGTATGTTGGGCCAGCCCTGCCGTACCCCCCAGATGACGGCCGCCGCCATGCCGCCGGCGATCAGGTCGTCAGCCATCACGCCGACAGCGCCGGGCTGGCGGTCTGCCCAGCCGATCGGACCGGGCTTGGTGATGTCGAACAGCCGGAACAGCGCAAAGGCCGCCGCCAGGCCGAGCGGTGACGGGCTGGCCAACGGAAGCATCGCGATCCATTGGCCGGCGAATTCGTCGATCGTCACCCAGCCGGGATCGTCGCCACCGCCGGCAGGGCCGATTGCCCAAAGCCCGGCCAGGGTTGCCAGGACGATGGCAGCAGGCAGGACCCAGCCTGGCCCGAGCAGCATCGGCACGCCCAAGCCGAGCGCTGCCAGCGATCCCGCGGTCCCCGGTGCGAAGGGCGCGAAGCCGGACCCGAAGCCGCTGGCGATCAAGCGTGAGACAAAACGCATCAGACCCTTCGCATCAGCTTGGGCGCCTGATGAAATCCGCCAACGGATGTGGCGCGCGCGTGTTGGCGTGAGCGGCGTAGATCACCTGGTTCTCGATCACCCGCTGCACGTAGTTGCGGGTCTCGCCGAACGGGATCAGCTCGATCCAGTCGATCATGTCGCTGCTGCCGGTGCGCGGGTCGCCGTTGGTGTTCGACCACTCCGTCACGCGCCCGGGGCCGGCGTTGTAGCCCGCCACGGCGTAGGGCACGACGCCGCCGAACTGGTCCATGAGGCCGCGCAGATAGGTCGTCCCCAGCCGGATGTTCAGCGCTGGATCGGACGTGAGCGCCGTCACCGGCGCCTGGGTGCCCAATTGGCGTGCCACGCTGGCGGCGGTGGCTGGCATCAGCTGCATCAGCCCGCGCGCGCCCACCGGGCTGGTCGTTGTGCTGTCAAAGCTGCTTTCCTGGCGGATGATGGCCAGCGCCAGGGACGGCTCCAGCCCTGCATCGGCAGGAATGGCGGCGGCCTGCGGCCATCCGGTGTCGAGCTGGATCAGGCCGTCCCTGCCGGCGCGCCGTGCAAGCGCCACGGCAGTCTCGGGCGTGCCGAAGCCCTGCGCCAGGCGGGCCACCAACGCCCTGCTGGTGGGATCGGGGGAGATGTCGTCAAGACGAAACAGGAAGGCCTGCGCCCGGCGCGGCTCGCCCCAGGCCACCAGATAGGCGGCGGCGCGTGCCACCTCGCGCCCGGCCAGATCCAGCGCATCACCCGGCGTAGCGGCCGGATCGCGCTGGGCGCGGATACGGGCCGCCGGGTCTTCGCCGAGCGCCAGCAACGAGAGCTGGCCGTAGAATGTGTTCGGCCAGGCCGCGGACAGCCGATATTCCGCTGCCCCACCGCCGGCGCGGGCGAGCCAGTAATGCGCGCGGCCCTGGGTGATGGCGGCCTTGGACTGCGCGGCCAGTCGCTGGAAATGCACGCTTGCCTTTGCCGGGTTGGACAGCTTGCGAAGGGCGATGAAGCCGGCCAGGAATTCGGCGTCGGCTACCTGTTCGGAGCCTGTCTGCGCATGGCCGGCAGCGATCCGGTAGGCGCCTTCGTTGTCGCCCTGGCGCAGGCGGCGACGCGCCATCAGGTTGCGTTCGTCCCAGAACGCGCCTCGGCGCTCCGGCGCTGCATCTCGCTCGGCGGCTGCACCCAGATCGAGCCATGCCGCCACTGCCTCGTCGTCACGATTGGCGCGGCGCAGGAAGCGCAATTGCTCCAGCACCAGGCCGGGGTCGCGCCGCTGGTCGGCCGGTAGCGCCAGCAGCAGCGGCTCGGCGTTTGGCGCATCGGCCTTTAGCGCCAGACGCGCCTCGGCACGTGGGCGATCGACCAGGTCGAGCCGGGCGAGCTGCCGGCGTGCCGCCAAGGTGTCGGTTGCCGCCAGACGGTCGAAACGGGCAAACTGTGCCGCACGCGACAGCATAGGCACCCAGGACAGCATGCGGATCTCGATGTTGGCATCGCCGCCGATCCAGGCCGCGGTGGCGGCACTGGTGGCATCGGCTGGCCTTGCGCCGCGCTGATACGCTTCGGCGCAGCGCAACAGGGCACCGGCCAGGGCAGGGCGCGCCCGATCGCAGGCCAGCGTGACGGCAGTGTCGTCGGCAGTGTTGGCCAGCGCCTCTTCCCGCCTTCGGGTAAGCGAGGCCTGCAACGGCCAGTCGGGGCTGGTGGCCTGGAACTTCATAATTTCTTCGTTGGTCGCTGCCCCAGGTGCCATCATGCGGTAATAGGAGACGAGTTTCGGCACCACCGGGTCCAGATACTGGCTGGCGGCGGCCTCGGCATCGGCCCAGCGATCGGCCCGCACGAGGCCGATCACGTCAGGCCCCTGGATTTGGGCCGAGGCGACAGTCGACTGCATCAGCCACAAAGCCGGGATCAGCTGGAGAAACATGCGCATGGAAAATGTTCTAATGCGCCGAGGGGGAAATTCGAAGCCGAAATTCCTGGGGCGCGACAACCTTGCAGCTTCACCGTCGCGCGCCTAGCTTTGCCATCCTGCAGAAGAACCGTTTGCTCGGAGTTTCGTCCATGTTCAAGGGCTCTCTGGTTGCCCTCATCACGCCCATGACCGCCTCCGGCGGAGTGGACGAAGACGCGTTTTCGCGGTTTGTCGAATGGCAGATCCGCGAAGGCACCAAGGGAATCGTGCCGGTGGGCACCACAGGTGAATCGCCGACCTTGAGCCATGACGAGCACAAAAAAGTGGTCGAGATCGCGGTGAAGATTTCCGCCGGTCGCGTGCCGGTGATCGCCGGCGCCGGCTCGAATTCCACGTCCGAGGCGATTGACCTCACGCGACACGCCAAGGCGGCCGGTGCGGACGCGGCGCTCGTGGTGACGCCTTACTACAACAGGCCGACGCAGGAGGGCCTGTATCTGCATTACAAGGCCATCGTGGATGCCGTGGATCTGCCGGTGATGATCTATAATATCCCGCCGCGCAGCGTCGTCGACATGAGCGTTGAGACGATGGCCCGGCTGTCGAAGCTGAAGAATATTATCGGCGTGAAAGATGCCACCGCCAGTCTGACGCGCCCGCTGCACACCACCATCGCCTGCGGCCCAGATTTCATTCAATTGTCCGGTGAGGACCACACGGCGCTCCCCTATCTTGCGGCCGGCGGGCATGGCTGCATTTCGGTTACCGCCAACGTGGCGCCGCGGTTGTGCAGCCAGATGCACGCCGCCTGGCAGACCGGGCACGTCGCCGAGGCGATGCATATCCAGGCGCGCCTCGTGGCACTGCACGACGCGATGTTCTGCGAGAGCAGCCCCGGCCCGGTGAAATACGCAGCCTCTCTGCTCGGCTTTGGCGCTGATCACTGCCGCCTGCCGCTGGCACCGGTGGCCGAGAGCACCCGCACACGCGTCCGCGCCGCGATGGCGTCGGCCGGTTTGTTGAACTGAACGCCCGATGGCACCCACAACCAAGCGCAAATCGGGCCTGATCAGCCATGGCGTTGCCGCGCAAAATCGGAAGGCCCGGTTCGACTACACGATCAAGGAAACCGTCGAGGCCGGCATCGTGCTGAAGGGGCCGGAGGTGAAATCCCTCCGCCATGGCCGCGCCACGCTGACGGAAGCCTGGGCCGGCGAGCGGGACGGGGAGATGTATCTGTTCAATTGTTACATCCCCGAATACCAGGGCGGCGTGCTGTCCCGGTTCGAGCCGCGCGCACCGCGCAAACTGCTGCTCAAGCGGCGGCAATGTGACCAGCTGGTGGGGGCGATTGCCAAGGACGGCTATTCCCTCATACCGCTGGAAATCCATTTCAACGACAAGGGCCTCGCCAAGGTGCAGCTCGGCCTCGGGCAGGGGCGCAACAAGGCCGACAAGCGACACGCCATCGCGGCACGCGACTGGCAGCGCGACAAATCGCGACTGATGCGCGAGAAGGGCTGATGTTCCTGCTGCGTGCAGGGTTCGCCGTCCTCGCGGCATTTTCCGTGTTGGCCGCAGCACCGGAGCCTGAGGCGAGAGGCGAGCTGATCAGCATTCCGATGCCCGATACGCCCGACATTCTTGCGGGGCGCGTGTGCGCGCCGCGGCGAGGTGGCCCCTGGAATGTGGTGGTGCTCAACCACGGATCGCCGGCACGGCCGGAGCTTCGCGCCACGATGCAGCCGGCCGCCTGCGACAGCGAGCCGGTACGCTGGTTCACGCAGCGCGGCTACCTGGTGGTGGCTGCGTTGCGGCGCGGTTTTGGCCTCAGCACAGGGGTGGCGGTCGAGGATGTCGGCCCGTGCGAGGCACCCGATTATTCCAAATCGGGCCTCATTGGTGCGCGGGACATCGACGCCATTTTGAGGTTTGCCCTCGCTCTGCCGCAGGCGCGCCAGGAGCGGTCTGTGGTGATCGGTCAATCGACCGGCGGCTGGGCCACCATCGCTTACGATAGCGCCGCCGCGCCGCCGTCTTCCTTGTTCATCAGCTTTGCCGGCGGCCGTGGCGCGCATGCTTCCGCCACAAAGCCGACCAATTGCCGTCCGGATCTGCTGGTCGACGCCAGCGCCCGCCTCGGCGGCAGGGCAGCGGCACCGATGCTTTGGATTTCGGCCGAAAATGACAGCTTCTTCCCAGTGGGCCTGATCGCTGACATGCAGCGGGCCTACAACCGTGCTGGCGGCGACGCGCGGCTGGTGGTGGTGCCGGCCGTTGGCAACGAGGGCCATGCACTGTTCTATGCCCCCGGCGGGTCCAAGCTCTGGGGCCCTGTGGTGGAGCGCTACCTGGCACAGATGCGCGTCGCCGGTTGATCTTGTCGGACGCGCTACCGCCCCCACTCTCGTGCCTGCAGAGGTGTTTGCATGGATGAAATCAAAACCAAGCTGATCGAGGCCAAGCAGGCCTGGGCCAAGCAAGGGCGCTTGTTGACCGGCAAGACCGCCGACCCCTCGGTTCGCCTGCCGCCCGGCCAGCGTTTGGTGAAGGACTGGCCAGTGCTGGATCTCGGAATCCAGCCGGACGTCACGCCCGCAAAATTCTTTCTCGACATCGACGGCGCCGTGGAGAACCCGGTGCATCTGAAGCTCGACGAGGTAATGGCGCTGAAGCAGGAAGACAGCGTGTCGGACATGCACTGCGTCACCGCCTGGTCGCGCTATGACAACAACTGGCTGGGCATTTCGGCCAAAACCCTTCTGGACCTTGTGCGCCCGCTGCCATCGGCGCGCCATGTGATCTTTCACGCCCATGACGGCTACACCACCAATGTGTTGCTGGAGCAGTTCGCCGATGATGATGTGTTCCTGGTGCATTCCTGGGAGGGCAGGCCGATCGAGCGGATCCATGGCGGCCCAATGCGGGTCTTGATCCCAAAGCTATACCTGTGGAAATCGGCAAAATGGGTCAACCGGATCGAATTCACCACCGCCGATCGCCCCGGCTTTTGGGAGCGCAACGGCTATAACAACAACGCCGATCCCTGGTTGGAGGAACGCTACGATGAATGATCTTTGCAGGCGCACACTGCTCGCCGCCGCCGCAACCTTGCCCGCCATGGCCGC